>DATJKY010000344.1:0-5429 GCA_035490955.1 Terriglobia bacterium
GTAAGGATCGACCTCGATGCGGCCGAAAGGAGGGTGGTCCTCGTCAGGGACCCAATACATGCAGTCCGCCACCGGACAATAGGGAACACAGGCGGGAGAACCCGCGCAGCCCGTGCAGCATTCCGTGATCACCGCCAGTTCACGCGGCTTCTTCTTGCGGGGCGTGTCGATGCCTTCGGACTTAGGCTCGCTTTTGACGACTTCCTGGGTCGGTATGTAATACACGGGCACGCTCCTCTTCTTCGCCATTCTCGCAAAACAAGGCAGGTGGAGTCAACGACTCGAAACGAGCCAACCGTTCCTGGCGGAACCCGGCGGCTCTGCCGCTCTGACTGGCGGAAAGGCTCTGAAGGTGTGAAAAAATCGCTGGCCACCGGCTAGCGCGGCTGAACCCAAAAAGTTTAGTCTTGAGTCTGAGGTCCGGAAGCGCTGAGCCCTTCCGCACAGCAGGCGGCAGAGCCGCAATTTTTTTAAGCACCCGCTATGAGACGACTTCGCGTGTATGACTTTGTTTCGACTACTGCCTGCATCAAGAGAACAGCCGCTGCCAGAATCCACGTGGGGGGTCCGGTGGGCTTTTGGGCGCAGGGGCCTCGAAGGGCTGGGGCTCGGCTTCTTCCCGGAACAGCTCAAGGTGGACGGGGCGGTCTTGGACAATCAGAGTCGCTCCCGTCAGCTCGTCCCCTTCAATTCGCACGTCTTTGCCGACGCCTGGCGAGTCGAACCATTCCTGTCGTGCCGAGGTCGCAGCCTTCAGCCACTCCGTGATGCGCTCGGGCTCGAGAGCCGGAGGCTTTTCCATTGGCTGTTCGAGCGCATCGATGGCGTAGCTCTTGACGAGCTTCGGCCAGAGCTTGGCGAGCGTTTCGGGCTTGTCGAAGAAGTCGGCGCCGGTAATCTTACCGTTGATCGCAAATGCCACGCCGTTCGATCCGGTGGGAACGGAGAGGCTTTTCAGGACCTCTTCGAGCTTCCGGTCCAGATCTTTGTAGATATCGTGCAGGGCCCCGGAAGAGGAGCTCGAGCCCATGGTGTGCATCTTCCTTGCAACTTCTCCCCACACCGCGCCTTGCTCGGATTGCGGCGTGCCGGCCACCCTGTAACTTCCTGAGACTTGCCTCGACATCATTCGTCGTAGATTGTAGTGTGAAGAGATCGTCCCGCTGCTGAACCGGCGCGAGTGGTAGCCCCAGCGGCCCACCTCCACGCAGGTGACGGGAACCGGCATTTCGCCGCCCGCCGCGACCATCATGCTGGCGTTAAGCACGCGGTTCTGCTTCCCGCCCACCAACTCCTCGCCCGCCATCAGGAAGACCATCCGGGCCGATTTGTTGATGACCTTGAGTGTCGGAACCTGGCCACCTTCGCTCACTTCCGAGACTTCGAGGGCCTTTTGCTGTAAGGCTTCCTCGAGAGTCGCGTATTCCAGACCATCCTCGCACGACCACTTCAGCGCGAACACCTGAAGGCCGTAGGTCGACTGGGCGACGCTTGTCTCGACTCTTTCCAGGCTCTCGAGGACATTCGGTTTGTCAGGGCTCATGGTGCCGCCTTTCGAGAAGAATTAGAGCCAGTGTACATCGCCGTCCTCGATTCAACAAGCCCCCACGCTTGCTCAGGCTTTGGACTCAAGATTAAATCATAAAAATTGTAACCGGCCACATCTTTACCGGAGATCGGGTCAACAAGGCCTGGTGTAGCTTTCCCAACGCCCTTGTTCTCGTAGATCCCAACAAACAAGGTCTCATTCAGCGGGGTAGCCACAAAGGAGGCGAGTATTCGCGCTCTCCGGAAAACAGGTCTGCGTTAAATTTGCTGATAGAGGTCGAACCGTCCTTTCTTGCCTTGCCAGAGTTGGTACGGGCTTGGGCGTCGTGCTCGGCGCGTGTCTTGATGGCGAACCAGCTTGACGTGGTCAAGGTTAATACCCTCGTCCCGAAGTAACGTATTGAATCCAATCATTCGGCCTCCTTCAATGCTTAGCGATAGCTACAGCTAGCGGCGAGGAACTTAAACAAAATCAAGCCGTTCCCGGAAACCGCCGGTCTCTTGCGGAGTGCGACAGGAAGACTTCTCGCGGCAGAGGGGTCTGTTTTCGTATGATTCGGCGCACGGTCACGCCACGCGTTGCAAGGCACTCGCGATGCGCTTGCTGATTTCTGCCGGGTTGTCCTTTGCATGAATTAGCTGCAACCTGCGCAGAATCCAGGGAACGTCTTCGGTGGGACGAAGGAGGACAGGGAACAGCCTCCCGGCGTAGTTGGCGTTGCCCAGGGCGTATTCAATCTCTCGACGTACCGAGTCGGACTTCACCGAATCCGGAGAAAGGAGGACCACCATCGCCCTCGATTGCTTGAGGGCTTGGCCAATTTGTTCTGCCCAATTGTCGCCGGGAAACAGCTCAGCCCTCGGATCCCATACCTCACATCCTCGCTGGGGTAGCTCCGCGGCTAGCTGCTTGGCGAAACGCTTATCGGCGGGGCTGTAACTTAAGAACACTCGCATGGTGTCTTCACCTCGATGCTTTAGTTTATCCCCTCCTTCCCCTCGGTCAAAGGCCAGCCTCGAGACCTACCCGGCGGGATCGTAGTTCAGGTACGGTCCCAGCCAGCGCTCCACCACTTGTAGTTCCATGCCTTTGCGCAGGTGATAGTCCTCCACTTGGTCGCGTCCGATTTTGCCCACGGCAAAATACCGCGATTCCGGGTGGGCGAAGTACAGCCCGCTGACTGATGCCGCCGGGTGCATGGCGAAAGACTCCGTCAGCCGGATGCCGGTCGACTGCTCCGCCTGCAGCAGGTCAAACAGGAGCCGCTTCTCGGTGTGGTCCGGGCAGGCGGGATACCCTGGAGCGGGACGGATGCCGCGGTAGCGCTCATGGATCAGGTCCTCGGGGCTCAGCCTCTCGTCTTCGCCGTATCCCCACGCCTCGCGTGCCTTCTTGTGCGTCAACTCGGCCAAGGCCTCGGCAAGGCGGTCGGCGAGCGCCTTGGCCATAATGGCGTTGTAATCGTCGTGGCTCTTTTCGAACCGGGCCACCAGCGACTCCTGGCAGATGCCGGCTGTTACCGCAAAAGCGCCAAGGTAATCCGCTCGGCTGCTCTCTTTGGGTGCAATGAAGTCCGCCAAGGCGTAGATGGGATCGCCGTCAGGTTTGCGGGTCTGCTGGCGCAGGAAGTGAAAAGTGCCCAGCACGTGCGCGCGCGACTCATCGGCGTACACCTCCACGTCATCGCCTACGCTCGCGGCGGGAAAGAATCCCATCACCGCACGCGCCGTCAGCAGCCTCTGCGCTACGATTTCATTGAGCAGGCCCTGAGCGTCATCGAAGAGTTCCCTTGCTCTCGCGCCCACTCCCTCCTGCTCGAAGATCCTGGGGTAAACGCCCCGCAACTCCCAAGTGTGGAAGAAGGGAGTCCAATCGATATAAGGGACGATTTCCTCCAGGGGGACGGGATCGAACACCCGCACGCCGGTGAACGAAGGCCTTGGAATGCAAACCTCGGCCCAATCGAACACCGGTCTGCGCCGTCGTGCCTCTTCAAGGCTGAGCAAGGGTTGTGCGGTGGGCGCCCGGTGCGCCTCCCGCGTCCTTTCCTGCTCCGCGTGGTTTTCCTCGGCAAAAGCCTTCCGCCGCTCGGGGCTCTTCAAGTTGCCCACCACGCCCACCGCGCGCGAGGCGTCGAGCACGTGGACGACGGGCTGGCTGTAGGCGGGAGCGATCTTCACCGCCGTGTGCACGCGGCTGGTGGTGGCGCCTCCAATCAGCAGCGGAATGCTGAACCCCTCGCGCTCCATCTCCCGGGCGACGTGCACCATTTCATCGAGGGACGGGGTGATGAGCCCGCTCAAGCCAATCATGTCCGCTCCCACTTCACGCGCCGTCTTCAGGAGTTTGTCACAGGGCACCATCACACCCAGATCGATGATCTCGTAATTGTTGCAGCCTAACACCACGCCAACGATGTTCTTGCCGATGTCATGGACGTCACCCTTCACCGTGGCCATGACAATCCTGGCTTCGGCCTGGTGGTTACCGCTTTCGAGCTTTTCCGCCTCCATGTAAGGCAGCAGGTGGGCCACAGCCTTCTTCATTACGCGGGCGCTTTTCACCACCTGGGGCAGAAACATCTTGCCCGAGCCGAACAGATCACCTACAACGTTCATTCCTGCCATGAGCGGGCCTTCGATAACCGCGAGCGGACGCCCAAACTTCTGGCGCGCCTCCTCGGTGTCCGCTTCGATGTATTCGACGATGCCCTTCACCAGCGCGTGAGAGAGCCGCTCTTCCACCGTGCCTTGGCGCCAGGCGTCTTCAGCCACCCCGGCCTTGTCCCTTTGCTTCACCGAGTCGGCAAAATTGAGCAGGCGCTCAGTGGAGTCAGGACGGCGGTTCAGCAACACATCCTCAACCAATTCCAGCAGGTCCTTGGGAATCTCTTCGTAGATGTCAAGCTGGCCGGCGTTGACGATGCCCATGTCCATGCCGGCACGGATGGCGTGGTAAAGGAAAGCCGAATGCATCGCCTCGCGCACCGTGTTGTTGCCGCGAAAGGAAAACGAGATGTTACTCACCCCGCCACTCACTTTGCAGCCGGGCAGGGTGGCCTTGATGATGCGCGTCGCTTCAATAAAGGCGACCGCGTAGTTGTTGTGCTCCTCGATGCCGGTGCCCACAGTAAGGATGTTGGGGTCAAAGATGATGTCTTGTGGCCGGATCGCCACTTCCTCGGTCAGGATCCGGTAGGCGCGGGTCGCGATCTCTACCTTGCGCTCGACGGTGTCCGCCTGGCCCCTTTCGTCGAAGGCCATAACGATCATGGCCGCTCCATAGCGCTTGATGAGCCGGGCGTGCTGCTTGAAGACCTCTTCGCCTTCCTTCAGGCTGATGGAGTTCACCACACCCTTGCCTTGGACGCACTTCAACCCCGCTTCAATCACGCTCCACTTCGAGCTGTCAACCACGATGGGGACGCGGGCGATGTCCGGTTCGGAGGCGATGAGGTTGAGGAAAGTAGTCATCGCCTGCTCGGAGTCGAGGAGCCCCTCGTCCATATTGACGTCGATCATCTGCGCGCCGCCCTCCACCTGCTGGCGCGCCACCGCAAGAGCCTTTTCGTACTCGCCCCCGAGGATCAGCCTGGCAAACTTGGGCGAACCGGTGACGTTAGTGCGCTCGCCGATGTTGACAAAGTTGGTGTCCGGCCGCAGAGTGAGCGGTTCCAGCCCGCTGAAGCGCGAGTAGGGCTCCGGACGCGAGAGCGCGTGCGGCTTGACGCCGCGCACCGCCTCAGCAATGGCGCGGATATGCGCGGGGGTCGAGCCACAGCAGCCCCCCACGATGTTCACCCAGCCGTTCGAGGCAAACTCGCCGAGGTCGGCAGCCATGCGCTCCGGTGTCTCGTCGAAGCCGCCCAAAGCGTTAGGCA
>DATJKY010000345.1:0-4010 GCA_035490955.1 Terriglobia bacterium
GACACCGGACGAGCAGGCGTACAATGCGGCTCACAACAGCAACAGGTGCCAGCAACAGCCTTGCGGAGCGCGGTGGGCCCTCTGGCCCGGATCGATCGTTGTGGTTCCTGTCTCGGGCAACCAGCATCAGGGAACGTCCACGATGCGCACGCCCATCCCGAGTACGATGTGAATGGCGGCCATACCATCTACGTGACCTACTCGCGATCAACGGCGGCGCCGTTTTCCAGCGAAATCCGGCTTGTTTCGATTACACTGCAGGCTCCGAATGGACAATCCTAGTTCAACACCGAGACGATCGGAACGAATCCCTATTACGACCTCGCCGTGAGAGCAGCACTAAGCCGGGGATCTGGCCTTAACCGCAGCGACCGCGTGCTACCCTCCAGGCTAACCCTGACAGTGTGGATGTTGGCGCTCCACTTCACAGTAATAGTCCCAGCGGCTGCCACGCCACTACAAACTTTCTCGAAGGGGACTTCCGGCGCGTCTCGCGGGATTCATGTCTTTGAGTGACGCGTTAACTAAGGCCTAGGTGTCCGGAACCAACTGATTCGCTAAAGGGTCATGGTGTCTAAAATGGGTTGACCGGTGAGCGTGCGTGTCGATTGTTTCGACGCTCAGCGGAAGGAACGGGCGATATTCTGCACCCACGTTGCTAAGCGCTGCCAGGGGGCGGTTCGCCCGATTCGCCCGATTGGAATTCGTGCCTGTTGGAGCAAGATCAAGAACACACTGGCCCGGAGCGTGACGCGATGAATCCTGCCAGTGGACAACAGGTCGAAGCCCGCCAGCAACGAAAGCAAAGGGTAGCAGCATATCTGTGCCACCTGGAGATCCCACCATGCCGCGTGAATGGGCCAGCGGACAAAGGCGGCGTCCAAAAGCGTAATCGTGGCGATCAGGATAAGCCGCTTGTGCGCCGGAGGACTCGCAGAAGGCGAAATAAATCAGAGTCGCGAAAAGGAGCATGTTTGTGATCGGGACCACGTAAAACGCCTTAGCTCCCTCCCCGCGTGCACCGGGGGCAAAGTGCCGCGCTAGCGAATCGGTGGACGCTAGCAGCCCTAGGACAACTATGAGACACGCCAAACCGAAGCCCAGCAGGCCAAGTCGGCGATGCTGCTGCACCCGTCTGGCGGTTACCAGGGAGATTTGCGTGATCAGCAAAAGGATCCAGGAGGAAAATACGGCGGCGTGGAGGTGAATGAGCAGGTTGGGCAGCGGAGCCTTGACCATCCCGGCCAGATAATAGGTGCGCGCGAACCCCACAAAGACTATGACCAGAATAAGCGCCGCAAGGCTTGAAAAAAAAGATCCTCGAAACGGCGGTTGGTGTGGAGCGCAACACCGTTTACCATGCTTATCCCGGAAACGAGGTGGAATGAGCGGGGATCCTGTTTCCCCTACAGAAGAGGAGCATTATATAACCGTTTCCGCCGGCTCGTGACTCACGGTTCGTGTGGGGAGTCTCCGTTGCAGTTTCGCCCGAACCCTTACAAGTGCGGCCACGTTCAGAAGTGCCTCTTGCTCTCCAAACGACGTTGTGGGAAGTAGCTCCTCCGTTGTCGCCAAGAGGCGGTAATCGCCTGATGCGCGGTGCGCAAGATCTGCAAACTCTTCGGCGTCACGCTGGATCCAGACTGCCGGCGGCCACTTTCCGGGAAACTTTTCGAGCACTTAATCATGAGCTTCGGTAGCAAGTGTTCTACCTTCAGCCACTTGCAGCGAATCGAGATTAGAAGCTGGGCTCCGCCGGGAGTGGGATTACCCAGCCGTTACTCCCGCCTACAGCAGCCGCTGGTCCGCGCGGCGCCGGTGCGCCCGATCTGACCCAGTGTTGCACCTCCTCGGCTTCTCGAGAGCCCGCGGCCACCCTTTGGATACACACCGTTTCCCGAGGTCCGGGCCGCTCCCACTATGGCGAGCAGATCAAGCCCGCGTTATCGCAATTACTAGCCAGCATGTTTTTCTCGGTAAATAGCCTCGACCTACGATCTCCGAGTCTGGCAAAGAGACGCGTAAAGCGATATGTTGCGAGTTCCACAGGCTGGGGAACCGGCCGTGAAAGGCCGGTCCCGTCTACCTGCCTGTGCAGTCTATGGAGTACTCGCGCCGAATGATCTCGTGGTGAGGGGTGGGCTCGGGTGCTCGCAGTCGGACTGCCGTGCGCGGAACCGAGGTATTGCTCCCAACCAGCCGGCTGGTGGGAAGGTGACACCATTTGCTAGTTCCTAATCTATTCAACTGCAGATAAACCCGTCCTCGTGAGCAACCTCGTCGCGAACATTCCGGGGAGTGGCTCCGCGGTCGTCACCGTCATCGCGGGACATTACGACACCAAGCGCATGGGCTTTCCGTCCGCTGGTACGAATGACGGTGGTCCAGCGTGGTTGACCATCTAGCTCCGATGCAGCGGGCGCCAGGCAACGGTTTGTGACCGTGAACAGTTTAGTCGGGCTCCCTTAGGACCGACGCGGGGAAAACAAGGGTGTCCTCCCCTGCAATCAAAACGCCGCAGCAACGATTGTTTTTCGAGAGAGGAGGCGCGGTTGGAAACCCGCCAAGGACAGCGGTTCCTCAGTAGGATGATTTGTCGAATTATCCGATACAGTGAGCAGCCTCTGGATTACTTGCTCGGCTTGTAACACACATCTCATAAGGCTTTGGCGGGGTCCACTACGCGCAACTGACAGGTAACCAGAAGATAGCGTCGATCTCGGACAAGCGCCTGTTGGCCGCGGACTAGGCCGAACAGCCGCAATCGTGACTGCGGGCCCGCGGTGACCCACCAAGAGTACGAGCACAGTCTCGGAAATGGGGCGGGGTAGGTCATTTCCATCTCCTCGATCTTGAACCCGCCCTGAGTGATCAGAGACGGAATGTCCCGTGTTACGTGGCAGCCTTCGAACACCCGTGAGGAATGGGCTCCGACCGCCGCTGCCAGCGCTGTACTCGAGGATCGGGTGAGAGCCCGTGCTCGAAAAAAGATGAACTTGCCCCCCGGGCCTCAGGACTCGTCCTATACCTCGAATGACCTCCACTACGCCAGGGACCATGCACAACGCGAAGGTGCTGACAACCGTATCGACGCTACCGTTCTCCAAGAAAATGCGTTCGCCGGGGAGGTCTAGAAACTCAATGTCCAGCTTCGTTCGGCGTCGTTGCTGTGTTGCCAGCCGGATCATCCCCGGGTTGGGTTCGAGCGCATAGACCTTGCTCACCCTCGCGGGATCGTAGTGAAGGAAGCTTGCGCCAGGGCCTACGCCGATCTCAGAGAACTTTGACTTGGGCCAAAGGAATGAGTCTTTAGGAACTTCTCGGGGTCATCGAGCGTGCTTACGAGATGGGGGTAAACTCTATAGAAGGGGACAGCTCCCTGCCATAATGGTTTGCTGCCCAACTTCCATTTTTATTCTATTCGAAGTGTACGCCAGCGCCGGGCTCTCTGATTGTTGATTGACGCAGCCAGCAAAGCTTTCCGGAGTTCGGCTGTGGGATGCGCACCGCTCCCGGTCGCGCAGCTTAGTGGGTGCTCGCGAACCGGGCCGCGCCTCTCCCGGAGGGGGATGCTACCGCATCGTACGACAGTATAGTGTGGAGCAAATGGTGTGGGTGTGCGAGAACAAGCCACGGTTCCTCCAGCAATCCTAGATCAGGTTGCCACGGAGGACCAGCGCCTGGTCGCGGCGATCCAACACAAGGATCGCAAAGCCACAGCCGAGTTTGTCTCTCGCCATGCGGATGCGATTTACAGGTATGTCTATGCTCGATTGGTTCCGCATACAGACCGGATCGACGATCTCGTTCAGGAGGTCTTTCTGGCCGCCTGGGAGAATCTGAGCGAATATCGCGGAGCCTCATCACTGGAATCGTGGCTAGTAGGAATTGCACGTCACAAGGTTGAAGACTACTACCGTGCTTGCCTGCGCGAACCCGAGCCGCTCGAAGAGACCGAACAAAAGCCCAGTTTCCTGACCCGTAGTCCAGACTTTGACGACGTTCTTGAC
>DATJKY010000346.1:0-4019 GCA_035490955.1 Terriglobia bacterium
TTCTGAGAGTAATAGCCGACCCTTGATCTGGGCTTTCAGGATGCGGTTCTCCGCCGCCAGATACTCGTTCCGTAAAAGAAGTTCTTGGTTGACCGTTCCGGTAACGTAGGCCAGCAGTTGCGCCCCAATCATTTTGGACCCTTTCTGATCGCATTGACCGAGTCGTGGAAGGAGGATTGTAAGGGCTATAGGAGCTTAGCGAAAGCGATTGGAAGAGAATCGACGAAACCGCAAGTTGTGCCATCTCAATCCATTCGAGTTTTTTGACCATACGGGGTGATGCTGCCATTCCTGGCGTTTCTGGGCCACAACGTGGTGTATCTCCTGGCCGGCTTCCTATGCTTTTGTTGGCTGAACCATGAAGAAGATGAGGAGGAACCTACCACCGTGCAGAAGCATTCGAGGGCACATAGCGGCGCTGTTATTTTTCTTCCTGTTTTTTGGACAACCTGTTGCGACGCGCCGAAGGGCAAGGCTGGAAGGAATTCTGGCCGTGCTCGGGGAGATTCGAGGTGGTGGTCCTGTTTGGGATGTTGAGTCTGGTGGCACAGTTTGTGTACTGGTCGCGGATTGTCAGCGGCCTCAATCAAGAGCACGCTTGAACCCCTGAAACCATGACGGTGACCTTTGACTTCAGCCCTACGCACGACTTTTTTGACCCAACGGCAATTCTCAACGTCCCTCGGAACCGTGCAGCGATCTGTTCGGATGTATGAAAGGGCTTCCGATTAGCCCTGTCAGTGTCCCGCCCAGCGCCGCGGTCGCCGCTCACCCAGGGCAGCATCTTGTCGCCCATGCGGTTTCAAAACATCACTTCCGAAATCGTCGAATCCGCTCCGGATTGATGAACGGCAAATCCAGTTCCCAACATGTAGGGTTTTGTTTCAAGCCACCATCGATCGTGCGCGATCCCTCACCGAAAGGTCTTTGGCCCGGAAAGGAGGCGCGCTTTCCCGAATATGTCGCGACTGAGCGGACACAGTCACATAGCGCACTCCCAGGAAACGTGTTGAGGCCTCCGAGGCCACTCGCATGATTTCCAGGGAGTTAGATTCCGCCGACTCCAGGTTCGCCAGGATTTGCTCAAGTGCCCTGCGGGCAGTCTTTTGTTCGTCAAGACCGAAGACGGTCGCTCCGAGCTGACCAGCCACGCGGAAGAAGGTCCATCCCGCTTCTTGGATTTTTCGTTCCAATCCGCACCCATCGAGATCCTTAACTAGTCGCCAACCGGGTAAACAGGACTCACTTTCGAATCGTATGGTTTCCGGCAAGAGTGCGCCCTCCTTGATCAGGATGGTGCCCGGTTTGATTGTGTCTGGCACTTGGCATCTCTCTTGCGTTTACAGTAAGGCTCAGGACTGCCACGCCCGCAGTTTTTACAGTGACTAGCCTCGCGGGGTTGATCTGTTATCGACGTCACAGTGAGTCTCTATTTCGGGTTTGATGAAGAATAAAGCCAGGACCCCCATGACGGAGCCCGCGAAAACCACAAAGTCCAGCGACATTTGGTAACTCGCGAAGGCCCGCCATAACACCACGATGAGCAACGCCGTAATGGACACCTACTCCATGATTTTCGTGACCATTGGCGATCTCGTTTCTCCATCGGGTTCCGTCAATGGGGACCCACTGTTTCATTTTCCTGACCATTGGCAACCTCGCTTCTCCGCCCGGTTTCGCCTTTGCTGGGAAAGTGAAGGGGCGGATGGCCCGGCCCTCCCACCGTTTAGTACGTTCCGCCCATCCCGGCGCCGACAGCCGCGGCCTTCGTTCCTTCTTCCTTGATATCGGCCACCAGAGCTTCGGTGGTTAGCATCAGGGCGGCGATGGACGCTGCGTTCTGGAGCGCGAGACGGGTGACCTTGGCTGGATCGATTACGCCAGCCTTGACCATGTCGTCAAACTCGCCGGTCTCTGCGTTGAACCCGAAGTTTTCCTCCTTCGATTCACGAACGCGTCCTACAACTACCGCGCCCTCGTGACCAGAGTTATGGGCAATCTGCCGCGTGGGTTCTTCGAGAGCGCGCTTTACGATGTTCACGCCGATTGCTTCATCGTTGTGGACCTTGAGCTTTTCAAGGGCCGGCAAGCAGCGCAGAAGAGCAGTGCCGCCGCCAGGGACAATGCCTTCCTCGACGGCTGCCCGGGTGGCGTGCATGGCGTCCTCGACGCGAGCCTTCTTCTCCTTTAGCTCCGTCTCGGTTGCCGCGCCCACCTTGATTACCGCGACCCCGCCAACCAGCTTAGCTAGGCGCTCTTGGAGCTTTTCCTTGTCGTAGTCCGAGGTGGTCTCTTCGACCTGCACACGGAGCTGCTTGATGCGACCTTCGATCTCGCTGGCCTTGCCGGCGCCCGCGACGATGGTGGTGTTGTCCTTGTCGATGGTCACCTTCTTGGCGCTGCCCAAGTCCTCCATCTTCACGTTCTCGAGCTTTATGCCGAGATCCTCGGTGATGGCCTTCCCACCGGTGAGAATGGCAATGTCCTCGAGCATGGCCTTGCGGCGGTCGCCGAAGCCCGGAGCTTTTACCGCCGCGCACTGCAGCGTGCCACGCAACTTGTTCACCACCAGGGTGGCCAAGGCTTCGCCATCGACGTCCTCAGCGATGATCAGCAGCGGCTTGCTCATCTTAGCCGTCTGTTCGAGCAAAGGCAGCAGGTCCTTCATCGAGCTGGTCTTCTTTTCGTGAATCAGAATGCGGACATCCTCGAGGATGCACTCCATGCGTTCCGGGTCGGTCACAAAGTAGGGCGACAGGTATCCGCGGTCAAATTGCATGCCTTCGACTACTTCGAGGGTCGTCTCCATTGTCTTGGATTCCTCGACGGTGATGACGCCATCCTTGCCGACCTTCTTCATCGCTTCGGCGATGATGCTGCCCACCTGCTGGTCGGTGTTGGCACTGATTGTGCCGACCTGCGCGATCATGTCGCCCTTCACCGCGCGGGAGAACCTCTTGATCTCACCCACGGCGACTTCAACGGCCTTATCGATGCCGCGTTTGAGCGCCATCGGGCTCGCGCCTGCGGCGACTGTACGTACACCCTCACGGAAGATTGCTTGGGCCAGCACGGTCGCAGTCGTGGTGCCATCGCCAGCCACATCCGACGTCTTGGACGCAACCTCGCGCACCATCTGTGCACCCATGTTCTCGAATGGGTCCTGCAGCTCGATCTCCTTTGCCACGGTCACGCCGTCTTTGGTGATGACCGGCGCGCCAAACTTCTTTTCGATCACGGCATTGCGCCCCTTCGGGCCGAGCGTGATCTTTACGGCGTCAGCCAGAATGTTGACGCCGCGCAAAATCGCCTGACGTGAATTCTCACCAGTTACAATTTGTTTTGCCATGAGACTTCACCCTCCCGGGTGATTAAGCACTTCTGCCCGTCCGAAATCCTCGGTCCGGGTGAATCCTACTTCTTGCCGGATGCCGCCTTGGCCATTCCGCTCAGTTTCCCCAGGATTTCTTCCTCGCGGAGGATCAGGTACTCCTCGTCGTCGATCTTGATGTCGTTGCCGGTGTATTTGCCGAACAAGATCCGGTCACCCACCTTTACGTCGAGCGGGACACGATGGCCCTTTTCAATCTTGCCGGCTCCGATGGCCATTACTTCCCCCTCTTGAGGCTTTTCTTTGGCTGTGTCGGGAATGATGATGCCGCCCTTCGCGGTTTCCTTCTCTTCCAGCCTGCGTACGAGGACGCGGTCATGCAGAGGAGTGATATTCACAGTCATTTCTTTGACCTCCGTTCAATCTATTCCAAAAGCCCAAGACGGTGGCTCTTATTTCACCGGCCAGGTAGAAAAAGTTCCAATTCGCGCCCTCGATGTTTCGGGCCAGCGTAGAGCGATCAGGATTCTTGACGACTCTCCAGCCCGGCAAGAAGGCTTCACTTTCGATCGACAGGTTCGCGGGCAAAGGTGTTGCTTCCCTAATCAAAATGGTCCTTGCTCCGTTAGTGTCTGGCATTTGAGTTTTCCATACCTGCGTGACGTTTAGAGTTGCCGCGCGTAAAGCC
>DATJKY010000347.1:0-5063 GCA_035490955.1 Terriglobia bacterium
TCCGGAGCGCTGTGGGCGCAATACTTCGTCAGCCGGGGTTACATTTTCGTGGCTCAGGACGTACGCGGCCGCTATGCCTCCGAGGGGAGTTGGAGGCCGCATCGCGACGACGCGAACGATGGCTACGACACGGCCAAATGGATCGGCGAGCAACCCTGGTGTGACGGCAATATCGGTACCGTTGGCACCTCTTACCCCGGTGGCACCCAGCATGCTTTAGCCATCTCGAATCCGCCTTATTTAAAAGCGATGATTCCGGTAGATGCAATGTCGGATTACGGCCGCTACGGTATCCGGCACAACGGCGCCTTTGAATTGCGCTGGATGAACTGGATTTTCAACATCGGCTTGCCCGAGGGCGCTCACCCTGCTCGCGATCCGGCCGTGCGCCAAGCCCTCACGCAACTGGGCAAACAGGTGCGGGACTATGCGAAAGGCTTGCCACTACGACCCGGGATGACACCACTCAAGCTGGCGCCGGACTACGAAGGCTGGCTGGTGCAGGCCATGAGCCATGGCGACTATGACGACTACTGGAAGAACATGGGCGCGAGTGTCGTCGATCATGTCGCCGAGTATAAGGACGTTCCCGTCTACCTTGTGGGCGGCTGGTACGACTCCTGGGATCTGCAGACTGCCAACTTGAACTACGTTGCGCTCTGCAAGGCCAAGAAAGGACCCATCCGGCTGATCATGGGCCCCTGGACCCATGGAGGTCAGACCCTGACCCATGCCGGCGAGGCGGAGTTCGGTTCCGAAGCGGCGCTGGATTTTGCCGCCTTCCATCTGCGTTGGTTCGACCGGTGGCTGAAGGGGATCGATAACGGTGTGGACCGTGAGGCGCCAGTCCGCATTTTCGTTATGGGTGGCGGTGACGGGCATAAGACGCCGGAAGGCCGCCTATTCGTCGGCGGCCACTGGCGTGACGAGCAGGAATGGCCGCTCGCACGCGCGGTGAGCACCCCTTACTACCTGCAGGCAGACGGGGGGCTCTCTACCGACCTGCCGCACGATTCTCCGCCCACCCACTACCTCTTCGACCCTCATCACCCCGTGCCAACCTTGGGTGGCAACATTTCGTCTAACGGCGAACTGATGTTTGCCGGGGCCGCTGACCAGCGCTGCCGGACCGACTTCTGGGTGTGCGAAGACGCGCGTCCGCTCTCGGCGCGGAACGATGTGCTGGTGTTCCAGACACCTCCCCTCGATCATGACATGGAGGTGACCGGCCGGCTGATCGTCAAGCTGTGGGCGTCATCGAGCGCTCCGGACACGGACTTCACCGCCAAGCTGGTGGATGTTTACCCGGCCATCGCCGATTTCCCTGCCGGAGTTGACCTAAACGTTGCCGACAGCATCGTGCGCGCCCGCTACCGTGATTCGCTGGAGAAGGCCGCGTTGATGAAACCCGGCGAGGTCTATGCTTTTTCGATCGAGATGTACCCGACTTCCCTGGTCTTCAAGCGGGGGCACCGTCTTCGCCTCGACATCTCGAGCAGCAACTTTCCACGCTTTGACGTCAACCCCAATAGTGGCGAGCCGCTCAACAACAACCGCCGGTGGGCGGTCGCCGACAACGCTATCTACCACGATCCACAGCATCCATCACACATCGAGCTGGCTGTTGTGAAGTAGCTGCGAAGCCAGCGCGCATGCTTTGTGAGGCCCGGTGCGATATGTTAGATTGTGTACGAGGCAGGTGAAGGCTAGCGAAGGGAATCCTCATGGGAACCAAGACTCTGATCACATTCGAACAATTCGAGCAACTCCCGGCTGAAGAGGGAAAACTGTTTGAGCTGGACGAAGGAGAACTCCGCATCATGTCCACAGGCCGGCCAAGACATAACCGGGTGCGCGACGAACTCGCCTACAGGCTGAGGCGTGTTGTTAAGGAAGGCCGGCTGGGAGAAATTTTCGTCGAAACGGAGTTCCACCTTTCTCCGGATAGCGTACGCATTCCTGACATAGCTTTTGTTCGGGCGGAGCGAGCCCGGCAGATCGACCCCGATCGTCCCATCGAGGGCGCCCCTGCGTTAGCCATCGAGGTCGTCTCTCCTACTGACCTAGCCGGCGATCTTGCCCGGAAGGTGGACCAGTATTTGGCAGCGGGTGCCCAAGTAGTATGGGTTCTTTACCCGAACGTGAAGGAAGTGCATGCGCGCCGGCCGGGCGGAATCACCGCAACGCTTACTGAGACGGACGTCCTCGATGCGTCCGATCTATTTCCGGGATTCTCAGTAGCCGTACGGGACCTTTTCGAATAACGGTTAGGCGTAGATCTGCAACAACCGCCGGTGCTTCGAAAACAGCCGGCTGGAACCCCCTCACCCGGCTCGCTACGCTCGCCATCCTCTCCCCCAAGGGGGCGAGGGCTGTAGTCTACTCCATGGGGCGGCGCTTGCCGCCCCATGCCCATAGTCCCCACTACTGCGACTTGCCTTTGATTGGGGCAAGGAACGTGTCAGGTATACCATTACGCCCATCGGCTCAGATCGGAAAAGCGCGATTCGCTCCGGATGCACCTCCGATATAGTCTCCAAAATTGGGGAAGATGTTGGTCACGGTTGTGCACCAGTTGCTGGTGACGGTTGTAACCTTCACCGGAGTGCCGAACGTTTTGCCGCCAGTGACCGACTGCACTGGCGCCAGTGAAGTAATCAATGGCCAGATTGGAGTAGTAAAAGGTTTGGCCGTCGGAGCCCCCCTATCCATCCACGGGTCACCGCGAGTAAAGACGTTGCCTCCCGGCGAAAGCGCTGGGTCAGGAGCTCCACCATCCGTCCAGGTGAGACCTCCATCCGTTGAAAAGGCGAAGCCTGAAAGCCCCGGGGGATTCTCCGGCGTGCACGGAGCGCCAAAAGGCGGCCCGCAAAAGCCTTGTGCATCGTTGAAACCGGCCAGAAGCAGTTTCCCACTATTGCTCGCAGCTACGGTCGTCTCCGAGCGGCCTAGTAAACCATCCGGGAACGGTTGCTGCGGAGCATTCACCTGAAATTACACAGAAGTGCAACCGAAGATGTTCCAATCTTTTATCTGCTCTATTGCTGCCGCTGCGCGGGTTGATGTGGCCTCTCATCGGCAGGAAGAATCAAGAGGCGTTGCTGCCGTCCTCTGCATCTGTTCGTGCCCTTCCTCGTCCAGTGCCGGCCGCACCCGCACGTCTACGGAGCATGACATGACTACCGTCATCGTGCTCGGCCAGGCCTATTGATTGGATTGATCAGCTTAATAAGTGTGTGCACCGTGCTTGAGGTCTGCGCTACATCAATCAGGCCATGCCCGATGAGCCGGTGGTGCGATTAGCTCTGAATCGGCTCCACGCGGACCTCCACTTGCACACTTTGTCCTCCCCCACCCAAGGTGAGGCCTTTAACGGGCGTCACGTCACCGTAGTCGCGGCCCCACGCTAGGGTGATGTGGGCGTCAGACACCATCAGATTGTTGGTGGGGTCAAAACTTAGCCAACCGTTTTGCGGGTCGAACACCGATACCCAGGCATGTGACGCCGCTGCGCCTTGAAACCGGGGACTGCTACGGATGTAGCCGCTTACGTACCTTGCGGACAATCGCAGGGAACGGAGGGCGCCGATCATGAGGTGGGCAAAGTCCTGGCACACTCCCTGCCGTTTATGAAGGACTTCCAGGATAGGCGTGTCAATGGATGTGATTTTGGGCTGGTATTTGAACTCGTCATGAATGCGGCGGGTGAGTTCCTCGAGCGCGCTCAGCAGGGGGCGTCCGGGCGCAAAAGTGGGTCGAGAATATTCCCGCAACTCCGCGAGCGAGGAAATGTAAGGGGAATCGAAGATGAACTCCGAGGCCGCGATGGAGTCCGTATCCAGCGGCTGGGCCAGCAATCCGCGCACCTCCTCCCACCTTGGGGAGGAGACGATTTTGCGCGTCTGTGGCGCTACTTCCACAACGCTGGAGGCGATGGCGGCGAAGCGGTCATGCTTTTCAAAAACCGCGAAGGTCGCAACCTCATTGCCAAAATAGTCCCGGCGATTTTGCAAGAAGGCCGGGAACGGATTTATTTGCAGCGAGTGCTCCCGCACTTGTTGCCCGGGCAAGGCGCGCGGAGTCAGGCGGGCTTCATTGAAGCATTGCGTCACCGGTGACGGATAAGCGTAGCGTGTGGCATGAGTGATCCGGTAAAGCATTGGATCTCACCAGGACGACGTGAGGCGCGCAGTCTTGGCAGGGCTCATGTATTGCCTCGTCAACGCTTCGGAGAATTCGTATAAGTTAACTTTGAGCTGCCGAAGTAAGGATTGGAGCGCCGGAAACCGGCCCTCACTGTCTCGTTGGGCAAGCTCATCCGTGAGGGCCACACAGATTTCACCGCGACTTTTGGACGCCAACCCTTCCAGCCGGCGGTGTTCAGGGTCATCGTGATCCCCGAGAGAATCGACCTGATGAACAAGGGCCTCCAATTGGAACGCCACCGACCGGGGGTTCGACTCATCCACCAACAAAAGCTGCAAGACCAGATCGCTTCTGAGGATGCTCAGATACCGCGTGCGGTAGGTAATGGAACTGTCAGCGAACTGTAGCAAGAAGTGGAGATACGGGTCGACGTCCGCGGGAACGTCCGCCACCCCTGCGCGCAATACTTCCACCATTTGCAGAGCCCTCTCCAGCCGGCGGCCAAGTTCTAAGAAACGCCATCCCACGCCGCGTGTAATGTTTTCCATCAGCAAACCGGAGAAAGCCGAGAGGGTCATGACGGCTCGATCGAGGGCGCCAATGTGGGCGAGAAACCGGTGGTCGGGATTGACCGGCACGGCACGGGAGAATTCTGCTTCCAAGTGCTGGAGGACGCGCCCCGTATCGCCCGACAGCCGTTCCTTTAGTTGCCACGCTACGCGCCGCATTTCTTTGAGGTTCCACCCCAGGCTGGAAATCCGCGAGGGGTCGTAAACCATGTCGGTGAGAAACCGCTGAACCCGCCAGTGTTGCTCGGCGAGGGAGGCCTTAGCATCCTCCGGCGGCAAAAAATGCATTCCCACTAAAAGAAAAACTGCAGTGTCCAGTGTGACCGGGCGCCCGAAATCCTCTTCCGC
>DATJKY010000348.1:0-9391 GCA_035490955.1 Terriglobia bacterium
TTATGGAGCTGATCGGAACGTTCTTTCTGGTTTTGACCGTCGGGTGCACCGTGATACCAGGCGCGCAGGGTGTGATTGCGCCCTTAGCCATCGGCTCGGCGCTGATGATCATGATCTTCGCCGGCGGCCACATTTCCGGCGGTCACTACAATCCGGCCGTGACATTGGGAGTCTGGATTCGCGGACGCTGCGAAGCAAAAGACGTGGCGCCTTACTGGATTGCCCAGATCGTTGGGGCCGTCATCGCCGCCGTAGTCACCAAGTTTCTCGTGGGCAGCCCTAAAGGGCCGGCGATGACTCTGGCGATAGGACCGGCCTTCGTGGCCGAGTTCCTGTTCACCTTCGCCCTGGTCTTCGTGGTGGTCAACGTGGCCACCTCCAAAGACACTTCGGGCAACTCGTTCTACGGCTTGGCGATTGGCTTCACGGTGCTGACCGGAGCTTTCGCCGTGGGGAGCATTTCCGGCGGCGCATTCAATCCCGCCGTAGCAGTGGGAATATCGACAATGGGGCTGGTCGGCTGGTCGAACATCTGGCTTTACCTCGTCGCGGACCTTCTGGGCGGCCTGGTGGCAGGCCTGATGTTCAAGGTCCTGAACCCTGAGGACAAGTGATTCCGCAAGGTTGCCGACCGGTCCACCGTGTGAGTGGTTGTAACACCTTCGCGTGCCGCGAGGATTCACTGGCCTTGATGGCGCCTCGGTGCCCTCTCTGGCCAGAAACAGTCTTTAACCCAGCGCGGCCCGAGGCCGCAACCAAAAGCAGATCCGTCGCTTGGCTCTCCAGAAACAACATGAGTAAGTCCGGTTGTTTCTGGTAGATAGCCGACAGCGGGCCGAAGCCGCTGTGGATGCTCGGAATGACGTGTCATCCTGAGCGCAGCGAAGGATCTGCTTTTCTTGTGCCCCGCGAAGAAGTTCGGGATCAGTAGTACAGAGCTCACTGAGACGCTCCGTGTTAAGACTTGGGTGGCGCTCGCGAAGATGCCAGCGAGCGCTCTCCGACGCCCTGACGTGTCGGCTTCTGCCGACGTTCCTTGAGTGCCGTCGGACCCTAACGAGAGCGCGTGTGCTTAGTGTTCTTCGATGCCCTGTGCTACGATGCGAATTGGGGCCCTTTGTACGGGTTGGTGGAGTGCTTTTCGTTTTCACCCTCAAGGAAACGGAGACCCCTCCTTATTAAAAAGGGGATGGGCGGCCCACCGAACTCTCCGGCACCAATTAAATGAACGATCAACCTAGCCAACGCCTGCGCATTCTGAGTGGCATGCGTCCTACTGGCAAGCTGCACTTGGGCAACCTGGTGGGCGCGCTGGAAAACTGGGTTAAGCTCCAGGATCAGTACGAGAGCTACCACTTCGTGGCCGACTGGCATATGCTAACCACAGACTACGCCAACACATCGGAATTACAGGAGAACATCCGTGAGATGGTGACGGACTGGCTCGCCGTGGGTCTCGATCCGAATAACGCAACGCTGTTCGTCCAGTCAAGGCTGCCCGAACATGCTGAGTTGCATTTGCTTTTCTCCATGGTCACGCCGCTGGGGTGGCTGGAGCGCGTGCCGAGCTATAAGGAGCAGCTCGAAAACATAAAGGATCGCGATTTGACCACTTACGGTTTTCTGGGTTATCCGGTGCTGCAAGCGGCTGACATCCTGATGTACAGGGCGAATGCCGTGCCGGTAGGCGAGGACCAGGTGGCGCACGTGGAGCTCACGCGCGAAATTGCGAGAAACTTCAACATTGCTTACGGAGGGCTTCGTCTCCCGAAACTCTCGAATGGCGAATGGGGTGGCTTGGCGACAAAGGCAGGACTGCCCAACGAGGTGTTGCTCAAGTTGTTGCCCGATTGCCCGTACGCAGTGGCCAGCAAGGCTGAACTCATAAAGCAGCACTTTCAAGAGGCGCCACTTGCCCTCAAGGCATACTACCTCGGGAACGGACTGGGAGAAATTGACCAGACTATATTCCCCGAGCCTGCGGCTCTGCTGACACACACACCCCGCCTGCCCGGCACCGACGGCCGCAAGATGTCGAAGAGCTACAACAACGCCATCTTCCTCACTGACCCGCCCGAGGTGGTAGACAAGAAGCTCGCCACCATGATCACTGACCCGGCGCGCAAGCGCCGCTTCGATCCCGGCAATCCTGACATCTGCCCAGTGTTCGATCTGCACAAGGTCTACTCTGGGCAGCCTGTCATCGACCGAGTGAACCGTGAGTGCCGCACGGCAGAGATCGGCTGCCTCGATTGCAAGAAGCTGGTGAGCCACCGCATTAACGACCGCCTCGCGCCTATTCAGGAGCGTCGCAAGCCCTACGAGCAGAATCCTCCGCTTGTCTGGAACATCCTGGAAGAAGGCACCAATCGGGCCCGCAAGGTGGCCCAGGCCACGATGGCAGAGGTGCGGGCGGCAGTGAAGTTGACTTGAAGAGATCTCGGTGGTCCGTGGTCCGTTGTCAGTTGTGCTTGGCCCGGGCGCAGTTGTTGTGAACGGACTACAGACCCCTGGCAATAGACTACGGACCCAGAAATGCTAGAGTATAATTCTGGCATGGTAACGACCGCCGCGCGTCTGACGTACGACGACCTTCGGCAGATTCCGCCCGACCGCAAACGGTACGAGTTGATCGAGGGGGAGCTTTTTGTGTCTGCAGCGCCCAACACTGAACATCAGCGCAAGACCGGCCGCCTTTTCAGGCGGTTAGCAGACCATGTCGACCAGCACGACCTGGGCGAAATGTTTATAGCGCCTTATGATGTCGTCCTTGATGCCTCCACGGTGCTCGAACCCGACATTGTGTTTGTGTCGAAGGCGCGGCGATCGATCGTCAAGGCGGCTTGCATCGAGGGTGTGCCTGACCTGGTGGTCGAGGTTACCTCCGACTCGTCGCGCACCATCGACCGCTTTGTGAAGCGGGACCGCTATGCCGAGTTTGGGGTGCCGGAGTATTGGCTGCTGGACCCGTTCGAGCCGCGCATTGAGGTTCTCCGACTGGAAGGAGGGAAGTACCGAGTTTTGGCTGTCTTCGGGCCCGGAGATACCCTCGAGTCGCCAACTTTCCCCGGTCTCCGCATTGCTGTCTCGAGCCTGTGACGGCCCTCTCATCCATAATGAACGAACTCGAACCCACCCCGGCAGGACCCCAGGAACCCGAGAGCGCGGTGCAGGAATCGGCAGCAAATCCGGGGCCCAAACGTGCGACCCACGCCGTGGCTCCGGCTCCGGCGGTGAAGCTGGAGATCTACGAAGGACCGCTGGACCTCCTACTGGACTTGATCCGCAAACAACAGGTCAACATCTACGATATACCGATCGCGACTATTACTAAGCAATACCTCGATTACCTTCACATGCTCGAGGAGTTGAACATTGACGTTGCGGCGGAGTTCATTTTCATGGCAGCGACGTTGATTTACATCAAGTCGAAGATGCTCCTGCCACCCGACCCGACTGCCCCGCCCGAAGAGCAGGAAGACCCGCGCATCGAGCTGGTACACCGGCTGCTCGAACATGAGCAATTCAAGAATGCTGCCCAAATGCTCCAATCGAAGCGGATGCTTGAGGACGCCATGTGGTCGCAGGCGGGGATTGGCGAATTTGTGGAAGCGGAGGACGAGCCGGGTCTCGCCGTTTCGGTCTTCGACCTCATTTCGGTCTTCCGCGAAATCCTGGAGCGCGCCAAGAAGCGGCCGCAGATGTCCGTTCAACGCGAAGAGGTGACCGTGGCGGAAATGATCCGGCACGTCCGAGAGGTGTTGCTCGCGAACCCTCACCCTGTACGCCTCGACGACTTGGCGGCGGGGTACATTTCGCGCCAGGCGCTGATCGCGCTATTGCTCGCGCTCCTGGAGATGGTCAGGCTGCGCGCCGTTCTGGTCCGACAGAAAGAATTGTTTGCGCCGGTCACCATCCACCGCAGCCAACGCTTTGAGGAGATTATGTTTGCCGCCAACGTCGACCTGCTGCAAGCGGATCTGGACGAGACCTTTGCCTAGATTGGACCGTGGTCCTTCGTCCGTTGTCAGTTGTCCATCGCCCTCGTCGACGACACGCTCCGCACGCTTTGGCAGTGCAGGGCCAGCAGAGGATGAAATGTTGAACGACGAAACATTGAAAGCCTTGATCGAAGCCATCATCTACGTGGCACCCGAACCTGTGGCGCTGGACGCCATCGCCAGGGCGATAGAGGGCGAAGAGCGTGAGCGGGTCAAGGCGAAGCTCGAGGAGCTGGTGGAGGACTTTGAGCGCGCCGACCACGGCATCCACATACGGCAAGTTGCGGGGGGCTACAAGTTTTCCTCTAAGGTCGAGCATCACGACACCCTCCGCCGGTTTGTGAAGAGCCTGAAGCCGCCCATCCGCCTGTCCAAGCCTGCCCTGGAGACCCTCGCCGTCATTGCCTACCGGCAGCCAGTCACCTTGCCGGAGATCGAGCAGATCCGCGGCGTGGACGGCGGCGGGGTGGTCCACACCTTGCTGGAGAAGAAGCTGGTTGTGACCGCGGGGCGCAAAAACGTGGTCGGTCGTCCCATCCTATACCGTACTTCGCGGGACTTTCTGGTGCACTTCGGCCTGAGGGATTTGAGTGAGCTGCCGAGCTTGCGCGAATTTGAGGAAATGGCGCGGCAGGCCCTGGGAACAGAGTTGTTGATCCAGCCAGAAGTCGTCGGCTCTCATTCGTCAGCCGTCGGCCAGGAGCCAGCTGCAGACAGCGTATCGTCGACCGTCACTCAGTCTACGCCCGCGCCCGTTGCCGAGATTAAGCAGAAGCAGAATCCCGCACGCGGGAAGGCCGAGGCTCTGCCGCCAACCCAGGATGAGGTAGGGCAAGAGCTGCCCACTGAAAATGAAGGCCCGCAGATCTCGGTGCCCGGCACCAAGCCGCTAGCTGAAAGTTAGTGGCCCTGCACCTACGCATGCGAGAACGTCTGCAAAAAATCATCGCCGCAGCCGGTGTCACCTCGCGGCGTAAGGCTGAGGAGCTGATCCTTCAGAGGCGCGTCACGGTGAACGGCGTGGTAGTTACCGAGCTAGGTTCAAAAGCGGACGCCGAGCGCGACCACATTAAGGTGGATGGCAGGCTGCTCCGAGGTACCGCCCGTCATGTCTACCTGCTGCTAAACAAGCCGCCCGGCTACGTTTCCACAGTCAGTGATCCGGAGCATCGGCCGACCGTCCTCTCGCTCGTCCGCAGCATCAAGGAAAGGGTTTACCCAGTAGGGAGACTGGATTATCATTCCTCGGGCCTGATACTGCTCACCAACGATGGTGAGCTAGCCAATTTCCTGATGTCCCGGAAGTCTAGGATTCCAAGGACCTATCATGTCAAGCTCGAGGGCCGGCCTGAACCCGCCGGTCTGCAGAAACTTGAACAGGGCATTGTCCTGGATGGCCAGCGGACAGCCCCGGCGCAGATTCGACGGCTGTTGGTCCGTGACAAGCCCTGGTACGAGGTCACTCTGGTGGAGGGACGTTACCACCAGGTGCGACGAATGTTTGAGCGAGTCGGACAACCAGTGATAAAGTTAAAAAGGACGCGCATAGCTTTCCTGACCGACCAAGGTCTCAGCCTCGGCCAGTTTCGAAATCTGAAGCCGGCCGAAGTTAAGCGCCTAAGGGATTGGAAGCCCGCGGGCGAGTGATAGGATCTGAGGTATGACTTATTAAACTCACGTCCGGTCTGCGCCAGCTCTATTGCCATGTTATTTCTGCCTCGACGACGTCGGCGATTTCGGAATCGCATTAGAACTGAGAACTCAGAACTTTAGATATGCGCCGCACCCACCTGAACGAACTGCTTCCTCCGTGGGTCAACCGAATCAGACCCTACCCTCCCGGCAAGCCCATCGAAGAAGTCGAACGCGAGCTGGGACACCCAGCCATCAAGCTGGCGTCCAACGAGAATCCACTGGGGCCTTCGCCCAGGGCACTGGAAGCCATACGCGACTGCCTGGATCACGTTAATTTCTATCCCGACGGCGGCGGCTACTACCTGCGCAAGAGGCTCGCCGAGATTCATGGTCTGGACATGAACCAGATCATCCTCGGAGCGGGTTCCACTGACCTGATCGAGCTCGTCGGGAAAACGTTCTTAACCGGGGCCGACGAAGGGATCACCTCAGAGTCGGCATTCTATATTTACCGGCTGGCGATCGAGGAAATGGGGGCCACCTTGATCCAGGTACCGATGCGGCACCTGACCTTTGACCTCGCAGCCATCGCCCACGCCGTGACCCACCGCACGAAGGTCATCTACCTGGGTAACCCCAATAATCCCACCGGTACCATGTTTACAGCCGACGACCTGGACCGGTTACTCGACGCGCTGCCGCCGCGAGTGCTGGTGGTGCTCGATGAGGCGTACTACGACTACGTTCAGCGGCCCGACTACTCGCGGTCCCTCGCCTGCGTGCGAGAAGGGAAAAACGTCCTTGTGCTTAGGACGTTTTCCAAGGTTCACGGTCTGGCGGGACTGAGGATCGGTTACGGGATGGGACACGCTGAGTTGATCGAGGCCCTCAACCGTGTGCGTTCGCCTTTCAATGCCAATATGCTCGCCCAGACCGCAGCTCTGGCGGCGCTGGACGATCGCGAGCACGTGGCCAAATCGGTGGCGATGAACGCTAGTGAGATGAAGTTTGTCACGGAGGAGCTGGCGTTGCTTGGCGTTCGCTATATTCCCTCAGTTGGTAACTTCCTGCTGATCGATACGGGTCGGGACTGCGAAGAAGACTTCGTGCGCCTGCTCCATGAGGGGGTAATCGTGCGCCCCATGAAGCTTTATAGCTTCCCGGCTTCACTGCGCGTGACCATCGGAACCCACTTCGACAACCAGCAGTTTCTGGAGGCTCTACAGCGTGTCGTCACGACGGCGGGACTACAGTTGATCGAAAGTCGACAGTCCACAGTCAACACTCAGGCGGGAGTGGCAAGATGAGCTCGTTTTGCCTTTGACTGTCAACTGTGGGCTCCGAAACAAACAAAAGCAGATCCCTCGCTCCGCTCGGGATGACGTTGAGGGCTGGGGATAACGGCCAGGATGGGGGCCATTTATCGGCCTGCAGGTCGGCATTTTTTGGAGCTGCTTCGTCGTGCTGACCCCGCCGCCCGCGGGTCGGCGCTAAGGCAATGCGAGGAAAGAGGTGGTTTATGGCGTTCGCAAGCTTACCGAAGGATTCCAGTTGGTTTGGAGAGCCACGTCTGAGCGCCTGGAGCAGGCAGGTTAACGAAGACCCGATTCGAGTGATTCTGGAGAAGTATCGGACCCTCGCCGTCGTCGGCCTCTCCTCGAGGATCTCGCGGCCGAGCTTTGGGGTCGCAGCTTATATGCAAGCCCATGGTTATCGCGTCATCCCCGTGAATCCCAACGAGACGTCCGTATTGGGCGAGAAAGCCTACTGCTCGCTGGACGACGTCCCTGAAGCAACCGATGTGGTGGTCGTCTTTCGCCGGTCGGACGCCGTTCCCGACGTCGTGGAAGGTGCCATCCGCAAGGGCGCGAAGGTCCTGTGGTTGCAGGAAGGCGTGATCCATGAAGAAGCCGCCCGGCGTGCTTGCGAGGCAGGAATGGCAGTAGTCCAGGACCGTTGCATCCTTAAGGAGCATGCCAAGCGCTTTGTAAGTGAAGGGATTTGAAGGGACTCTGTGCAAACCCCTGCAACCGAGTAGCTTCCGCAATCCGTAAAAGTTAGCCCTGGTCCCGAGCTACTTCGTGCTCCGGTTGTCGCTTTGAGCCTGCGGATTCGCGGATCGTGGCGTACCCGGGTTTAATCACCCTATAGATGATGTCGCAGCGCCTATCGTACGGCATGAAGGCGCTCTTCATAGCATTGATGGTGATCTTTTCAAAGTCATTCAGGGACAGACCAAAGGTATCCGCAGCAACCTCGAATTCCTGAGTCATGGTCGTATCGCTCATTAGCCGGTTATCAGTGTTCAGGGTGACGCGGAACTTTTCTTGATACAGGATGCCAAAAGGGTGTTCGGCCAAACTGGGCGTCGCCCCCGTATGGACGTTGCTGAGCAGGCAAATCTCGAGGGGGATTCGCTTATCGAGAACGTACTGAGCGAGGTCGCCCAATTTCACTGCTTTACCGCCCACGAGAGCGATGTCGTCGATCAGCCGTGTCCCATGTCCGATGCGGTGTGCCCCGCAGTACTGAATGGCTTGCCAAATTGATTCCTTTCCGTAGCCCTCACCAGCGTGAATCGTAATGTTGAAATTCTTGCGCTGAATAAAATGAAAGGCTTCGACATGCTTTTTGGGGGGGTACCCACCTTCTTCCCCCGCAAGATCGAAGCCGACGACTCCACGCTCGCGAAAATCGACGGCGAGTTCCGCCATCTCAAGCGACACATTCATGTTGCGCATCGCACAGACAATCAATCCCGAAGGCACTCCAAAATCCTTTCGACCCCGGTCCAAGCCTCTTAACACCGACGAAACCACCTGTTGATGGGTCAATCCTTTCTTGGTATGAAACACTGGCGCAAAGCGGGTTTCGAAATAGACCACGCCATCCCTTCTCAGGTCTTCGACCTGTTCGTAGGCCACACGCTCCAGCGCCTCCTCCGTCTGCATCACCGCGATGGTATGGGAGAAGCCTTCCAGGTACTTGGCGAGGGCCCCTTTGTTGGCTCCTTGATGGAACCATTGTGCCAGCGCCTGGGGATCGATGGTTGGAAGCTTTAAGTATTTCGCGTCTTTGGCCAATTCAACAACGGTTTGGGGTCGTAGCCCGCCGTCCAAGTGCTCGTGCAAGAGGACCTTGGGCAAGGACCTCAGCAACCCTTTATCGAGCTTCATTAGGGTTCCTCATCTCTGCGGTCACCTGACTCACCATAGATTCTTGCATGCTGACATTGGAGAACGAGTCTGACAAGTCTCATATGCTGGTGCTGGGCGCGTGTCCCGCCAGTTTATGCGCTTCTCCAACGTGAACGCGGTCAGGGCAACCACGTTTCGGCACAGCCAGACAAGAGTGAGGATTGGGCGGCGGGGAGGTGTGAAAACCGCGGCTTTTGCCGCCTGCTGTGCGGAATGGCTCAGCCTTTCCGCACCGCGGCAAAAAAACCCAATAAAGTCTTTGGATTCGGCTGCTTCCCGGAAAGCCGGAGGCTTTTCGCACAGTCCCTGTCGGCCTGTAGGCCGATCCAGTTGTGACCAGAAAGTTTCACGTGGCCTCACGAAGAATCAACAACTTGCGTGAACTTTCTGGAGAGCAGAGCGGCAAAGCCGCGCTGCCCATCTCGCTGGGGCCCCGCCCGCCCTATGGATCGTCGTCATCGCCCAGGTAGAACGGAGACTGGTCAGAGGCTTTCGTCGTAAGGGCGCCAAGTTCCATCGACAACCGTTCCAGCTCTTTCGGATTGGGACCAAGATATT
>DATJKY010000349.1:0-3973 GCA_035490955.1 Terriglobia bacterium
CTGCAGGTCGCATACCAAATGCCATGAATCTATTCTGCATTGATTCCAGGCGACTTGAGTGAAGTGCGGGTCATCAGAGTTCAAAAGGGGGGGACAGACCGGCCCCAGCGTCTTTGCCGGTTTGTGTGGAAATGGGACAAAAACAAAAGGGGTTAAGGGAAAGTGGCTGGGGTGAACGCAATCTGCCCGCCCGCGGGTCAGAATTGTCCCACCCCCATTGCTCGCGGGCTTACGTAAAAAACGCTTGACGTAGTCATATAATCAATATAAGCTGGGTTAAACACGTGGTGACACACGAATCACACATATTTTGCATCGACTTGACAATATTGGATTCGGGTCCAGCCGATACTGTAATTCGATCCGGCACCAGAGCGCGCTCGGCCTGTGGGAGCAGGGTCAACATCACAGGAGGGTTGTGATCATGCAGGGCGATCCAGGCGCTACGGCTACGCAGTTGACAGAGGCAACCAGCCAGCACGATCGCCGGGGATCCCGGCGCGTAGCCGCCAAACTGCGCGCAACACTGTCTGCGAGGGGCCGACTCTTCTGGACCAGACACAAGGCATTCATTGTCGACTACTCGATGCTCGGCTTAAGAGTTCGAGCGGAAGCTAGCTTTACCTTAGGGCAGGTTGTCCGAATTGTTTCGGAAACGAACCCCGCCCAGCGGGTGGTCTGCCGGGTGGTGTGGGTTGGACGGGCCGGGTCCTCACAGGAAAGAGAAGCAGGCCTCACATTTCTCGATATCCTGCGCTGAGGACGCCCCGTGAGGCTCTAGCTGCCAGGCTAGAGAGCGTTGCGATCCACGGAATATTTCTTGACCAGGCGACCGAAGGCCCGTCGGTCTTTGCCAGCTTCGAACGCCGCGCGCGTAACGTTTCCGCGGTGCTTGCGCAGCATTTCCCGAACGTAGTGCTGTTCGAAGGACTCGATCGCCTGTTTGCGGGCGTGGCGGAAACTCAACACGTTGTTCGAAAAGGCCGGAGGCGGTGTGGGAAGCGCGATATGGTTGGGCAGGACTTGAGTGCCGGGACAAAACACTACCGCGCGTTGCACGACGTTATACAGTTCGCGAACGTTGCCCGGCCAACCGTAGTTCTCCAGGATGCGCAATGTAGCCGGAGAAAAAGACTTCCGAGGCCCGCCCGTTGCCGCCGAGCATGATGCCAGGAAGTGGCGCGCCAGCAGGCTGATGTCTCCGCGGCGTTCGCGCAGGGGTGGCAGCCGAAGTTGGAGTACATTGAGGCGGAAGTAAAGGTCGGAGCGGAACTGTTTTTCCTGGACGCAGGATTCCAGATCGCGGTTGGTTGCCGCGATGACCCGGACGTTGGCTCGAGTGAAACTGTCGGCCCCCAGTGCGCGGTAGGCTCCATCCTCCAGGAAGCGCAAAAGCTTGGCCTGAGCGGCCAAGGAGAGGGAGTCAATCTCATCCAGGAATAGAGTGCCGCCTTCCGCCATAGCTGCCAAGCCCTTCTGGTCGGCGTGAGCATCGGTGAACGCGCCGCGCACATGACCGAAGATCTCGTTTTCAGCCAAGTGGTCAGGAAGGGCGCCGCACTCCACCGGAATGAATGGAAAGCCCTCCCGCCTGCTCAAGTGATGAATGGCTCGGGCACAGAGCTCTTTGCCCGTGCCGGTCTCTCCCGAGAGCAAGACCGGGACAAGGCTGGCGGCAAGCAGCGGAATTGCCTGTAAGGTTGCGACGAACGCCGGGTCTTGCCCAATCAGTTGAGCCATGCCCATTTCCTGCCTAAGCTGTAGGTAGACAGACTCCAGGCCGTGGCTCCCTAACATTCTCGCCAAGCGTTGCCTTAGCTCGCGCTCGCACCCGGGCCACAGGACGAAGTCATCGACTGTCTCGGAGGCGAGCCGGAGCAACTCTTCATCGGCGGCTGAAGGGAGCACCACCAGGGTAGGCGTGACGAGATGTTGGTGGCGTAGCCATTGGGCCAGGCTCGCCGGTTCCTCCACCGCCAGGGCGACAACAGCTTCGGCTCCGGTGGCGCTCAAACGCTCGAAGGCCAACGATTCCCAAGGGACGTATTCACAGTGGAAGCCCGCGTCGGGGGGCAGGAGGCGGTCGAAACCCATCTCTGAGGCGAGAGTCTGACTTCCGATGATGAGCAACCGCTTCGGCATCTCAACCTTGGCCCTGTCTTTCTCAAGCAGGAGGGCGGAGTTTTGCACAAGGCCGAGCGCGAAGTCAAGATCTTATAAAGGGAGTGATTATACCCAACGACATAAGTGATTCGCCATTTCGCACTGGAAGGACCGCAGAACGTAGCGTCGGGCAACTGTGTCCTCTCGAGGAGAGTTATCAGTCTTCGGGAAGCTTGTCGATGAGGTCGACGATTTCCTCCTGGATACTGTTTGACCGGGCTCCGACGATAGTCAGGGGAGGAGCAAGTTCTGCCGCCTCGTCCCAGAACTTTTCCGTCTGGGGATCGAGAGCAAGAAGTCTTTTCACTCCACGCTCCACGTCATGGAGCATTTCCAGGTACTCCTCCATCAGACTCCTGAGGGTGTGAGTGTCGGGAATGGCTGGTGTCTTGACCTTGGCCATGATTGCTTCTCCAGTCGTTTTCTCAACTTTCGCATCTGTTTACGGGCAGCGTCAATCTCCTTCTCCCACTTTCTTATCGCACCGAAATCCGGAGCAGGCTTCTGAACTTCGGCTTCTATCTTGGCGTGGTGCCCTACAACGGTGCGAAGATAGCCCGCAATGACCTTCCGGGTGTGCTTGTTCTTACTCATGGCTACTCAGCAGTGGAGGGGTCTCAAAAGCTGAGCAAGAAAGCCTTCCAGTCGTTTACAGTTGTTGGGTTCTCAGACGGTTCATCCAACGGTTGCGGAGGAACCACACTGCTCCCGTCAGAAGCAGCACTCCTACAACAGCATCGAAGCGATGGAAGTAGGTGCGCAGGGTGGTCCAACGCTCGCCCAGTTTCATGCCAGCGTAGGCGAGCACAAAGCACCAGGGCAGCGAGCCGAGAAATGTGTAGACGTTGAAGCGAAGAAAATTCATGCGAGCGATACCGGCAGGCAAGGCGATGAAAGTGCGGACGACCGGCAGCAGGCGCGAGAAGAACACCGCCCAATCGCCGTAGCGCGCGAACCAACGATCGGCCATCTCGAGGTCGTGGTATGTGACCAGCACGTATCGGCCGTAGCGTTCGGCCAGAGGTCTTCCGCCCCAGGCGCCCACATAGTAGGCTACGAACGACCCAAGGTTGCACCCAACGGCGCCCGCGATGGCGACCCCGATCAGGCTGAAGCGTCCTGCATGAACAAGGTAGCCGGAGAAGGGCATGATGACCTCGGACGGCAACGGAATGCAGGCCGATTCGATGCCCATCAGCAGCACAATTCCCAAGTAACCGGATTGGGAGATGACAGCAATTATGAAGCGGGCCAGGAATTCGAGAACGGCTGCGACCATGAGAGTAGGATCCGAGTTGGACCAACACCTTTCTTTCCCTGAACTTTCCAAAGGGGAGGAATTTGCCGGAGATTCGCTCGCGACCGATACAACCCCATCGCCTGCCTGTCAATCTAATCCGTTGGCGACGAAGGATATAGCCTCAGTTTCATTTGCGCTGCGGAATTAAGTGACTTGCAATAGCCCTCAGTATATAATGAGGCGTCGGAATTGCGCCAGGAGCCAGCCATGAAAACAGCACTTGAGGTAGCCAGTTCGGCGACAGCGTTGGTTTTGGGGTTCGTCCTTAGCGTCGGTCTTGCTCCGGTTGCTGCCGGCGGCCAAGACCAGGCTAACAGCCAGAGTCAGAATCAGAGCCAGACCCAGACCCAGAATCAGAACCTGAGCCCCAAGAACGACGTTAACGAAATCGGTAACCGTAAGGTGGCGCACAAGAGCATCATCTCCACGGAGAAGGAGATCGCTATGGGCAAGCAGTACGCCACCGAAATCGACCACTCGGCCAAGATCATCACCGATCCGGTCGTCAAC
>DATJKY010000350.1:0-14054 GCA_035490955.1 Terriglobia bacterium
TGGCTCCTCGGCCAGGACTCGAACCTGGAACCCTTCGGTTAACAGCCGAATGCTCTACCATTGAGCTACCGAGGAACAAGGGAAGGACTGACGTTCCCGCGGGCCAGCAGCATCCTCAAAAAAACAGTCTGCGGGTGCCGGGCCGCCTGCGTTCAACCAGTCGTTTCTTGGGCAGGACGCCAAATCGAGGCACAAGACCGGACGCGAGACCATGAACTACGTCTTCTTCTCTTCCGGCTTCTTGTCGGAATCTCCGCCCAGCCCGCCGCGCATTGCGTCCTTGAATTCGCGGATCCCTTTTCCCAAGCCCCGACCCAGGTCCGGCAACTTGCCCGGTCCGAAGATGATCAACACGATCAGCAAGATGAAGAACAGGTGGGTAGGTTGTAGCAAACCTTCCATCTCAAGAACCTCCTGGCCCGCTCAGGCGCGGCCAACTCCCCTCTGCCCACGCCTCGGACTCACTCCAGTGGCAACGCCGGTCGCCCTAACACGACCGGCCACATACTTGTTGTATTATAGCGCAAAGCACGGCGGAGAACATCAGGCTTCACGAACAGGGGGAGGCCATTTGTTTGCCGGCCGTCTACTTCCCTTGCGCCGCGTAGAATAAAGCGTCGGGTACCCGAGGGTAATGAAGTCGTTTCGGTCGTAGCCCAACTGCCGAGCAGTTTGGTCGATCCAGCGCTTAGGTCCTTCGAGCTCGAGGTAGTTACCGAAGGGTGTCTCGTCATAGACCAGGTGTGGCGACCCGAACGACCCTCTATGCGCGTACACGGTGCGGTACATCTCGTCGCGGAGCGTCTCTCCCTGCCAAGCATCTGCAAGATTCTGCTCAGCCGTCCGGCCGTTCCCGATTTCGGTCTCGACCTCACCACTGATCTTGTAGGAACGGGATGTGACCGGCCCGCATTTCAACGTCAGAAAACAGGAACCAAGTACAAAGCACAGGCGTATCACCCACCCCGCGCCCCGCAGGCAACCGTCGACAAAGTCGTACAGCCGATTGCTTTCGAAGCCGCGCGTGCGAATCGCCCGAACCCAATTCCCCGAGTCGCCGATTCAGGGCCTGGGGATTTCGAACCTCCAGCTTGACCTCGATTTCGTGAGGCATGAAAAGCGGGAGTCAGGAATCCGCTGCCTCTCAGTACTGGCGGTCCAAAATGAAGTCGGCTAAGGAGCGCAAGGCATCCTTGTAAGGAGACTCGGGAAACCCTTCCAGGGAGTTTCTCGCCAGGTTTGCGAACTGAAGGGCCTTGTCGCGTGTGGCCTGCTCGGTCCCGTACCGTTCGAGCAATTCCTGAATGTCGTAGAGCCGGACGGAATGGAATCCGCCTTCCTCCAGCACCAGGGACACCTTGGCCGATTCTTCCGGGCGGCACTTGGGAAGCAGGTAAATGAGAGGCAATGTGAGCTTACCCTCGCGCAAGTCGCTGCCGATCGGCTTGCCTAGCGTCTCTTCGGAAGAGGTGAAGTCCAGCAGGTCGTCGATCATCTGGAACGCGAGGCCCAGGTTAGCGCCGTAGGAACCCAAACGAAGCTCCGCCTCCTCACTCATGCCGCCGAGGATCGCACCCAGGCGCACACAAGCTGAGAAGAGGCAGGCCGTCTTGCGGTAGGCCAGCTCGAGGTAATCGTCCTCACTCACGTCCATGCGGTGCAGATGAGTGAGTTGGAGCAGTTCGCCTTCCACCATGAGCTGGGTGAGGCTGATCAAGACGTCCAGGATCTTGAAGTTGCGCTCCGCCAGGGCAACGTTGAACGCCTGCATGTAAAGCCAGTCCCCGGCCAGGACGCTCACGTGGTTGCCCCAACAGGAATTCGTCGAGGGGCGCCCGCGGCGCGTTTCCGCACCGTCAATAATGTCATCGTGGACCAGCGTGGCGGTGTGGATCAGCTCCACGACCGCCCCCAGACGAATGGCGGCCGGGCCCTCGTAGCCGCATAGCTTGGAAGAGAGCAGCACCAGGGCGGGCCTCAACCGCTTGCCGCCGCTCACCTGCAGGTATTGACCGATCTCAGTGATGGGACGGACGCTGGAGACACTTTGCTGGCATAACTCCTCTTCCACCTTGAGCAGGTCCGCGCGGACCAGCTCGAAGATATCCTTCGTCGCTACATTTCTGGTGGACTGCAATCGCAGACTCCGGCGCTTGCCGAGCGCTGAAACTAGAGGATCAGGCCGCCTCCCAAAACCCGAAAAAAGCAGAGTCTTGATATTCCCACAAAATCTCGGCGAAGGAAAGCGGAAGTTCCGTTCCGCGCGTCCGGCCTCCATCGAACCTATTCGAGATGACGCGGTCTTGCCCGTTCCCGGGCCCTAAACAGAGGAACTAGAACCAGAGGGGCGCAGTTGACAGATGAGCGACAGCAGGTTATTGGTGGTTTCGTGTCCGTCGCGCTGCCATTTTGAAGGCCGTGTAACGGCCCGTTCAAATAGACCGATTTCGGCTCAGGAGGTTAAGCCATGAAGACTTGTTTGGCGAGTGCGGTGCTTCTCTTGTTCACGTGGGCGTACGTGGCGGGTGCGAAAGACCAATGGCAGACAGCCACAATCCTCTCAATGACCCAGGTGCCCTGTACCCCTGGGTCCAAGGACAGTTGCAATGAGTACGTCCTGACCACCAACAGCACGCAGTATCACATCCGTGACCAGAAAAGGGGTGAGCCCTTGATGAAGGTGGGCCAGGAAGGTCAATGCAGGGTTCAGAGCGGCAAAATGAAAGTGCGTGCCCTCGACGGCGAAGGCAAAATGAAGGAGCGCGAGTTCCGCGTGGTGGGGATGGAGGTTCTTGGGTCGACGGCACTGCCCACGCCACGCTGACAACCGGCCTACCGGCGAAGATACTCGTCGGTCTTGTTTATCCAGTCCCGGCGCGGCGGATTGAAAATGTCCAGATCTACGGTATCTTCCAGCGCTTCAGCCTTGTGGGGCATGTTGGAAGGAATGCAGAGCACCTCGCCCGCGTGCACCACTATTTCCTTGTCGTCAATCCAGAACTTCAGCGCGCCTTCCAGGATGTAGGTGACCTGCTCGTTTACGTGACTGTGCAGCGGGATAACGCAGCCCTTTTTCAGCAGTACGCGGGCCACCATCAAGTCCTTCCCCACCACAAGTTGACGATCGAGAAGTGGATTGAGTTTCTCCAGCTCAACATCCTGCCAGCGAACGTGTTTCAGCATGTCTTTCCTTTCCACAATGTAGCGCACGCCTTCAGGTCTGGATTTTGCGATGGACGCGTCTACCCAAGCTGGTCCTCACTCTCTTTGCCGGTTGATGTCACAGTTGGCGTGGGCCTTGATAAAGATCTGCGCTACAAGTCGTCACTTGTCGGTCGCCTGAAGCGGCGTCGTCGGAATTCTCAAGGCGTCCACGAACCGGGTGAAAAACTCAAAGGCGGCGGCCGTAGCGGTCAGCTCGATGATCTCCTTGTGGCTGAAAACGCTGTTCAGCGCGGCGTAGAAAGCGTCATCAATTTCATGCGGCGAACGGTGCAACCGATCGGCGCATCGCAACCCGATCTTCTCGCGCTCTGTGAACGGCCCGTTTTCGAAGTCCCTCACGCCGTCCACCTGCTCCTGGCTTGCGCCTTTCTGCTTTGCCAAAGCAGAGTGGGATGACGTTCAGTAATCGCAGTTCCACAACAAGGCCACTCGGGTGGCCACCAGTTCCTTGTACCAACCGGGCAGGGCGCCGTCGCCTAGCAGGGGTTTCAGGAAGGCGGCGATTCCCACCGCCAGCTCCGGAGTGTGGGCAACCGTTTTGAACATGTACGGTACGACGCCACGCTGCTCCTCCAACACGTCGTAAATGGCCTGAACTTCCGGAGGAACATGGCTCCTCTCAAGCATTGGGATGCGGCCCTGTCTTGGATTCATTCGATAGCCACCTCCAGAGTGCCGGCTCCGGGCGCATTGCTTACCAACGGATACACTGTCCCCTAGGAAGCGGCCCTTGGTCGCCGTAAATTTTAGCTCACGAACGCCAGAAAAGGGCGAGGAATCGAGAACCCGCCAGTGGTCCCTTTCACCAGCTCTTTGCTTGACAGGGGCATTCTATTGCGCTTACAATGAAGGCGAATAAAAGGCGAATGCGCGCAGCCCCTTCCAAGACGATCCGAGTGGGCCCCGCCGGCTGGTCCTACGCTGACTGGGACGGTATCGTGTATCCTCGCCCCCGGCCGCGCGGTTTCCACGAGGCGGAATACCTATCGCATTTCTTCGATACGATCGAGATCAACACTTCGTTCTACCAGCCCCTGCGCCCTGCGATGACCAAAGCCTGGGCAGCCCGCGTGGAGCACAACCCGGACTTCAAGTTCACTGCCAAGTTGTGGCGACGTTTTACCCACGAACGTCACGCCAGTCACCAGGACGAGAAGACCTTCAAAGGGGGACTGGTGCCACTCTCGACAGCGGGACGACTGGGCGCACTGCTGTTGCAGTTTCCCTGGTCGTTTAAGAACACTCGTGAAAACCGCGAATACCTGGGCGCGTTGGTGGTTCAGTTCATGGAATACCCGCTGGTGGTTGAGGTGCGCCACGCTTCGTGGAACCAGCCGGAGATCTTCCAGATGCTCGCCGACCTGGAGGTGGGCTTCTGCAACATTGATCAGCCGGTGATTGGGCGTTCCATCGGCCCCAGCGAGCGCGCCACCGCGGCGGTAGGCTACGTCCGGCTACACGGCCGGAACTACGAGCAATGGTTCAGTTCCGAGCATCGTCCCGAGGAGCGCTACAATTACCTTTACAGTCTAGCCGAGCTTGAGCCTTGGGCGGAAAGAATCAAGCAGATCGCGCACCAAACTGAGGTGACCTACGTGATTGCCAACAACCACTTCGAGGGCAAGGCGATCGCCAACGCCTTGCAGCTCACCAAGCTGATTTGCGACCACCCGATTACGGTCCCGGAGAGCTTGACGGCGCGCTACCCGGAGCTCCAGCAAATCGCGGCACCCAGTCGCGAGCCGCGAACTGCGCATCAAACCGACCTTCTCTTTGAGGTTTCGACCACCGCCAGCGAGGTTAAGGCGGGGTGAGAATTAACAAGAGCAGGAGACCCACCGCCTTGGATCGCCAAGGTTGGCCGGTAGTGGTGCATTAGCTCATGCACCGCCAAGTGGTCCAAGTGGCCAATGATCTTGACAGCCGTCGAGTGGGGACGTAACATTTAAGGTTTGTGAACTTAGGGTCTGTCGAGTAAGGGACGGGGTATGGACAAAAGGAAAGCCGAAATCTACCGCAAACGCCTCTTGGAGAAGCAGGACGAACTGTTACGTCTAGTCTCGAAGTCCGACCAGGATGGTCGAGAAGCCGATGAAGAAGGCACTCAGGACATAGCAGACAAGGCTGCGAACGCTTACACCAAAGAGTTTCTGTTTCATCAGAGCAATGACAACCGGCTGACCCTGCAGTCGGTGAACGAGGCGCTAGATCGGCTCAAGAACGGTTCCTACGGCTACTGCATGGCGTGCAGCCAAGAAGTCCAGGCCAAGCGCCTCGACGCCGTTCCTTGGGCTCGCCACTGTATCGAATGTCAGGAGAAGCAGGATCAGGGCCTGCTCGTCGACTGACGATTGAACCGTGGCCGATCCGAATTGCCAGCGACTGCTGACATAACCCCGGGCCCATCAACCGCCGTGAGGTTGCCTTCAACCTGAACGACCCACGACCGCCGTCCTCATCTCTCCTCCACCAGCTCGTCGATAGTCTACTTGCTGCTTTCTTTCCATCGGACTGCTCCCTGTGCGGGGAGGAGCTCGACGGGCTGAACGGAGGCGGCATTTGCCGGAAATGCTGGGAGGGCTTTCGACCGACGACGCACCCCCTCTGCACCCGATGTGGCGTTTTCTTTCCCAGTGAGCGTGCCCTGGAATCGAGCAATGCCCTCTGCGCCCAGTGTCGCCGCCAAGAATATGCGTTCGACCTGGCGCGCAGCTTCGACCTCTACTCCGGAAACCTGCGCGCCGCTATCCTGCAGCTGAAGTTTCAGCATCGCGAAAGGCTGGGTCGAAAAATGGGGGAACTCCTCTGCCACCTGTGGTCCTCCATCGGTGGGCCCGACCTTGAGGATCCGCCGATCCTCGTGCCCGTCCCTCTCCACCACCACCGACGACGCCAGCGAGGTTACAACCAGGCGGAGCTGCTGGCGCAAGGGCTGGCCAAAGGGTTAGCTCGCCGCACCGAGGGCGCGAGAACGCTTCGGGTGGAGACGCGGTGCCTCCGACGGCTACGCCCCACCCTGCCCCAAACCGGCCTCGACCCGCGCACCCGCCTAGACAACGTCCGTGGCGCTTTCGTCATAGCGTATCCGGAATGCATCCGCAAAAAAAACGTCTTGCTCGTTGACGATGTCATGACGACCGGCGCTACCGTTTCCGCTTGCGCCAAGGCCCTGAAGCGCGCGGGCGCGCAGCGCGTCGTGGTGTTGGCTCTGGCGCGCGCCACGCCCCAGTTCCCGGACATCACTTGACATCGCTCTGCGCTGTTGACGATTGCTGCCGCAAATAGCGATAATACGATGTGACCAGACGCTGGAAATAGATATGCAGGAGGCTAACCAACGACTGCTGCAGATTCCGGTGCTCGTTCTCAACGCGTCCTACGAGCCCATTAATGTAACCCCCGTCCGTCGTGCCGTTGTGTTGGTACTCAAAGGCGCGGCAACGACGGAAGAGGAGAACGGCGGCTTCATCCATTCTGCCCGCGTGGCTGTCCGCATTCCTTCTGTTATCCGGCTGCGGGAATTCCGGCACATTCCCTATCAAACCCGCGCCCTCTCGCGGAAGAATATCCTGCTGCGCGACCGGTATACCTGCCAGTTTTGTGGGGAGGTGCTGCCGGCAGGTGAGCTGACACTCGACCACGTCATTCCTCGGTCGCGCGGCGGGCATACCGACTGGGATAATCTCGTCGCCTGTTGCCACGCCTGCAACACCCGGAAGGGCGATCGACTGCCCGAGGAGGTCGGGCTCCTACTGCTGCGGCCGCCCCGACCCTTCACCCTCCACACCAGCCGCCAGCTCATGCGTATGCTGGGCAGGTCCGACGAGCGCTGGCGGAAATACCTGTTTTGCTAAAGCCGCGCTACAACCAAGTCAGACCTTCCTCCTGCTACGCTTTGTTCAATCCGAGGTGATACTGCCGCCGCAGGATCATCCGGCTCCGGCCGCCGTAGCAGTGGTGGCAGGTGACGATGCGAGGTTCTGAGGGCGCAAGTCGAAATCCCGGATGTGGTGGGGCTGGTCGTAACCGATAGGGAGGTCGAGCATCTGGTTGAAGTCACAATCGTAGAGCGTGCCGTCCCAGCTGACCGGACAGGGTGTAGCGGCACATCACACCGGCGGCGACGGGATTGAAGGCGCTGACAAGGCGCTCCATGCAGCCCTCATAGTTGCCGCTAGCCAGGAGAAGCTCGAGGAAGCGGCTGAAGGGCATGTTGCCTTGTTGGCCTTTGCCCATATCGGCAAACTTGCTAGATCGGCAGGGTGATAGTAAGTGTCCATAGTGGATCTGCCTCGAACGGCGTCAGACCGCACCCATCCCTATATGGAGTCGCATCACAGACTCGACTCCTGTTTGAGCCTCCAATAGTAAACCGAGGGGGCGCCGCCTGAGAAGCCAGAAGGCGCAGATCGCTTTCCCTCACTGCAGGCGCAAGGGAAGGGCGTGCCCTACAGGGTTCAACAACAGCAGGAGGGGTACGGCAAGCCGCACCCCTACAAGCCCGATGTCGCCACACAGCTGCCCCTGACCTCGCAGCGCAAGGCGCGGCTCGTCGGCCTTCACCGGCTGACCACGATCGAACTCGATCTGCCGCGCTTCTCTAGCGGGCAGCGAGTTTTCTGGCAAAGTCCAGGAGGAAAACCCGATCAGACTCGACCATCTTACCCACCAGGCCCTTTAGCTTCAGGAGGAACCTGGCTTCTGAGCCCGACGCACCCGGGTCGTCCGCTAGCTCCTCGAGGCTTTTGCGAGTTGTCAAGTTAGGGGTGGGCGGCGCGTCTTCGCCGGTATAAAAAAGTCGATATAACGGAACGTCCAGCGCCGCGGCGAACCTTTCCAGCGTTTCCAGCGAGGGCACCGTGTGTCCGTGCTCCACGCGGGAAATGTAGCACCGCAGCAAGCCGCTGGCTTTCTCGACGTCTCCCTGGGAAAAATTCTTCTCTTCACGAAGCTGTCTTAGTCTTTCTCCAATTAGCATGTTCCTTAACTCCTCCGATTGATAACGAATCGAATTACCTTACCTGCTAACTATCGCCCTAGTTAACTAAAACTCAAATAACGCTCCAGTACCAGTACCTTAGTACTAGCTTATCCCCCACCGCATACTGGCCCGCAATAGAAGGCTTGGCGGCTGGCAAAAACAAGCCGCAGCACAACCCCTCCCCGACTCTTATAGTTGGACCCCCGGACTTCTTATACCACGAAAAGTCGCAAGCAGAAACTAAGCCAAGCCGGGCAACATCACCTAGCGGCGGAGGCGTAGTTCCAGCCGAGATTCGACATCATAGCATATACTGATGTCGTATTAGTTTTAATTCATAATGAAGCCGGAGCGAGATTTTCTGCTCCCAGCCCTTCCCCAGGCACCCCGGCGAAGGCACAGCTCTTTCATCTCGGTACTTGCACGTCGCGCGTATAATACTCGATAGTGTCTAAGAGGAGTGCCTTGCGCGGCACATCCGCTACTTGACGCGCTGCGACTCATGATCCTGGTAATCGATAACTACGACTCCTTCACCTATAACCTCGTGCAGTACTTGGGGGAACTGGGCGCCACGCTTGAGGTGCGGCGTAACAATCAGACCACGTTGGAGGAGATCCGGTGTATGGCACCGGAGCGCATCGTGATCTCACCAGGCCCGAAGACGCCGAACGAGGCGGGAATCTGTTTAGACCTTATTCAAACGTTTTCGGGTCGCACACCGATCCTGGGCGTGTGCCTCGGGCACCAAGCTATCGGCCAGGCGTTCGGTGGCCAGGTGGTCCGAGCGCCTGAGATCATGCACGGCAAGACGAGTTTCATTACCCATGATGGCAAGACCATCTTTGCCGGGCTCCCCAATCCTTTTCCGGCCACACGCTACCACTCGCTGATCGTCGAGCGCTCGTCCCTGCCGGACTGCCTGGAAATCTCAGCCAGCTCGCAGAACGGTATCATCATGGGCCTCCGCCACAAGGAGATGAACGTAGAAGGCGTGCAATTCCATCCGGAATCGGTACTGACCGCGGCAGGAAAACAACTCCTCGCTAACTTCCTCCGGCTGTAAAGTCCTATCTCCAAGAAATGACAAGTCTTTGACATTTCAATGACGCACACCGTGGGAGCCGGGTGCATCCTAGGGGCGGAGGGTTTAATCCTCCGGAGGCTAAAAGAAAATGGAACCAGCGGCTGAAATCCCGGAACGAGCTTTGCCAGCACCTGACGGCGGACAAGAGAACACCTCGGAGGCCCAATTGGTCGCGCGAGCGCAGCAAGGTGACGAAAAAGCGTTCGCAACTCTGTTCGAGTTCTACAACCGACGTGTCTATTCCCTCTGCCTGCGGATGACGCGCTCGGCGGTGGAGGCAGAGGATCTGACTCAAGATGCGCTGATGCTGTTCTTCCGTAAGCTGCCCACCTTCCGCGGAGAATCAACGCTCGCGACCTGGTTACACCGGATCGTTGTGAACGTGGTGCTCATGCACCTGAGGAAAAAGCGTCTTCAGCTGGTGCCGCTCGATGAAGCTGAACCGGGGGAGCACACACCTAAACGCCAGTACGGCACGCCCGACCGCCGATTGGGGGATTGCCCCGTTCGCGTTACCTTGGAGCGGGCGATTTCGGGTCTCCCCTCGGGTTACCGTTCGATCTTCGTTTTGCACGACGTCCACGGTTATGAGCACGCGGAAATCGCCGCGATGATCGGCTGCTCGCCGGGTAACTCAAAGTCGCAACTCCACAAGGCACGGCTGAAACTGCGGCTTTTGCTCCGTTCCGCCGAGGCGAAGACGATTGCAGCCGCAAGCAAGCCCAAGAGCTGCTCGCCGGTTCTCGTTCCTGCGGCCCGCGCTGCCTTATCAGCACGCTAGGCTAGGAGAGCAGGAGTTCGAGGTCTTCCTGGCATAGGTTGCGGATGAGGCTGTTGTCGGCGCTGATGATGGCGACCGCGAGATCACGCTTGGTCTTCTGCAACTCGAGGATCTTCTCCTCCACGGTGTCGCGTGCGATCAGCCGGTAGGCAAAAACCTGCCGCTCCTGCCCGATGCGATGCGCGCGGTCCACAGCCTGGGCCTCCACCGCCGGGTTCCACCAGGGGTCTAGAAGGAAGACGTACTCAGCGGCCGTGAGATTCAGGCCCAAGCCGCCTGCCTTCAGGCTGATCAGAAAAAGCCGGCACTTCGGGTCGTTCTGAAAGCGTTCAACCGGCGTTTGCCGGTCACGGGTGGCGCCGTCCAGATACTCGTAGGTGATGCTGCTACTCTCCAAGTGGCGGCGAACTATCCCGAGCAGGGTGGTGAACTGCGAGAACACCAACGCCTTGTGCCCCTCGTCGATGACTTCGCGCAGTTGCTCCAGCAACACATCCAGCTTCGCGCTGCTTTCGCCGCAGCGCTTGGGGTCAAGCAGGCCAGGATGGCACGCCGCCTGGCGCAGGCGCAGAAGCGCCTCCAGTACTTGGATCTTGGACTTCGCCAGACCCTCAATCTCGATCCGCTTGAGCAAGGCATTGCGGTAATGCTGGCGCAGTTCGTCGTAAAGCTTGCGTTGGAGGGAATCCATTTCGCAATAAACGGTCTGCTCGGTCTTGGGCGGGAGTTCGGGGGCCACTTGCTGCTTGGTGCGGCGCAGGATAAACGGCCGCAACGCTTGGGCCAGAAGCCGGCGGGTCTCAGCGTCGGGGTTGCGGGCCGCCCCACCCGCCAGTTTAAAGACACTAACCGTGCCCAGCATGCCCGGGTTGAGAAACTCGAACAGAGACCAGAGCTCGCCCAGGTGATTTTCCACTGGTGTGCCACTGAGCGCCAACCGGTGCTCGCCCCGCAGCAGGCGCACGGCTTTAGCGGATTCCGTTCCCGCGTTTTTGATAGCCTGGGCCTCGTCAAGCACAACGTAGTCGAACTCGACGTCCTTGAGGCGCAAGGCGTCGCGGCGCAGTGTGCCATAGGTAGTGAGGATCACGTCGTAGGCGGCGAGATTGTTGCCGTTCCTCTCCAGGCCGGTGTAATCGAGCACGCGCAGTTGCGGGGTGAAGCGCGCCGCCTCCTCCTCCCAATTGAAGACCAGCGACCGAGGGACTACTACGAGCGACGGCCGTATCTGCTGTCCGGCGGCTCGCAGCTCGCGGCGCGTCTCGAGCAGCGCCAGCACCTGGGCCGTTTTGCCCACCCCCATGTCGTCGGCCAAGCAGCCGCCGAAACAAAAGCGGCGAAGAAACTCCATCCAGCCCAGGCCCTCACGCTGGTAATCGCGCAACCGACCGACGAAACCGGAAGGCTGCTGGGCGGGCTCAACGCCCTGAAAGAGCCGCAGTTCCTCGCGGACGCGAGCGAAGGTTTCGTCGCAGCGGGCGTCCGGTTGGGCGGCCAGCAAAGCATCCAGAAGTCCTGCCTGACTGCGGCGGAAGCGGAGGTGGCTACCTTCCGGCGTGCCAAGGCCGACGAGCGGGCCGATCCGCCGCAACCACTCCTCCGGCAGCACACCGTAGGTGCCATCGTCGAGCTGCACCATGTTGTTGCCGCGCCGCAAAGCTTCCAGTAACTGCGGAAGTTTCACCTCCGTCTCGCCGTACTTCACCTCGCCGTGCAGTTCGAACCAGTCGACGCCCGTGGCAACTTCGATGCGGAAGTCGCCCGGACGGCGGAAAATCTTACCCTCGGCTTCGATGTGCCAGCCTGCCTCAACCAACGATCGCACGATGAGCGGCAGTTTGCTGGGAGCGAAATCCCAACCGGGCTCCGGGTCGCCATAGGTCCAGCCGCGGAACTTCGGGCCCAGTTCACTGAGAAGTCGGACAGCGGCCTGTTCCGCGGCGTAATCACGAGGCAGAAAGCGGCGGTTTTCAGCTTCATAAAAACCCCGGATTGGCTTGTGCTCCGGCACAAGCCGCCCTTCATAATCAAACGATAGTTCCGCCCGCAGCCCCCCTCCATTGCCCAGGTATCGGTCTCCGGAGCGGACCCGCAGGCACGGCCGCGGCGAGAGCAGCACCTCCTCGTAGCCCAGTTCCTCGGGCACCTCCAGCGGCGGCAGGCCGGGCGCGCAGACCAGAGTCGCCAGCAGTTGGTCCTTGTCTTTTTCCGGCGCTTCGATTGGGCCCGCCTTGCGAAGATGAGCCATCCATTCGAATCGCGCATCTTCCGCGAGTGGCGCCACCCGGTCGTGGGTAATCACAAGCCCGCCCGGTGTGACCAGGGCAGGCGTTGCCAGATCCATGCGCTCTTCTCCGCGGTGCAAAACGCCGCACACCGCCCACCCTCCTACGGGGCGCGGACGCATCTCGAGCCTGAAGTTCCAGGGATGACCTTCGTCCCAGGTCAACGGCGTCAAGGCATCTGGTTGCGCGTTGCTTCGCAGGTAGCAACGCCCGGTGCGGCATGCCAGAGGCATGAGGGAAGCAGCTAAGGGATGCGTGACGGCGTAGTTCGCCGGGACCTGGGAGTAGGAAAGCGAGGGGGCATAGCCCCAGTACTGCAGGCCGCCGCCTAGCGCCGCGAGGATTTCGCGGTCAATGGGCAGGGGCAACTGCGCCATGGCTTCATGCTTCAGAGCAAGAGGTTTGACGCGCGTCCAACTACCATCCGCCTTGCGGTCGCGCGATCCGACGGAAAGGATGAGGCAGCCTGCGCTCAAGCTCGCGGCAGCATCCACGGCATAGAAAATCTCGCGTTTGATCGGCCAAGGGTCGGCAGGCGGGCTGGCGCGCAGGCGGGGATCGGCAATGTCGCTAATCTGTTTCTTCCAGGCTGGCGGCAGTGGCGGCTTCGGAACAGCCACAGGCAGACGCGGTGGTAAGCGAGAGCCTTGTTGGTCTTCGTCGTCGAGTTCACCGTCCACCCCAAAATCATAACCGCCGAAGTCTACAATCAGGTCCGGGGCGGCAGCAGCGGAAAGATAGCCGCCCGCGTCCGAGGCAAGAATCGTGGCCCAAAGGTGCTTGCACTCATCATTGGATTCGTAGTACGCGCAGTCGCACCATCCCGAAAGCACGCCATCGTGCCAACCCAGGCTGACCTGATAGGTGTGCGAACCCCGGACGCGTGCGACCACCTGGGTACTGGATCCGCTCTGGATGCGGGCGCGGCCTTGCCAGTAGTAGCTCCTGCCGCGGTTGCGAACCGCGGTGCTGAAGTACTCAGCCAGTCTCGTCGCGAGATTCATCCGTGCCCTGAGAGAATGCGACCTTGTCTTCCAGCATAGCATACACCCGTTTGCTGCCGGGTAGCGCAGAGTTTGCCTTCAAACTCTGCCCTTCGACTTCGGTAGGGCCGTAAGCTTGTCGAACGGCGGTTCTCTCTCACAAGGGCCGCAGCCCCAACGGACGGGCGCCGATCTCCGTTTGAAAACTCTGCTGCCCCGTCCCGACGGGGTCTCGGGATAATCGGCACGGGCTCTCGGGAAGTTTCCGAGAGCGGGAAACTGTGCGCTACCTTAGGCCGCGAAACCTGAATTTTGTGCTCGTTCCCCCGGGCCTGGAGTTGAAGCCCCAGCGGAGCGGCATCCGCGGCCACGGCCACAGGGAGCCTGATGAAGCGTCTTTTTGACCGCGTGTGTGATGGGCAATGGCGTCACTTCCAGACATTGCCCCCGGGATCGGCCACCACCACCCCATTGACCAAAACTTGATACTTGTAATAGACGTAGGTGTAGGTGCCTGGCGGTGGTGAGGCTGGTGAAGTCGGGGCCGTTGCGTTCTGGCCGTTTGTAGAAAAGTCGGTCTGGGTAAACGGGCTGCCACCGACAAAGTGTATCTGGAAATCTGGCCCCCCGGAAACGTACTTCTGCCACGTCACCGAATCCCCTGCGCAGATGTTGAACGGGTCCGGGGAAACGGAGTTGCCACTCGACGGGA
>DATJKY010000351.1:0-3816 GCA_035490955.1 Terriglobia bacterium
GCTTTCCTCTTTTGACCAGAATCGATGAACGTCGTCTCAGCCCACACCATTTCCAGGTCCGGGCGATCAACCTTGCGCACATCAGTCTCGCGGATTCTGCCACTGTCCTCATCATTACCCGACTGCAGGAGCAATTGCGACAAGGGTAGACCGCTCCAATCGATCGGGGGAAGTCGTATCAAAGAAACCTCAAGGGTGCAGTCATCGTCGGGGGGTTGCCGATTGTAAAATTTGAATGAGGTGGTCGCGAGATCAACAATCCAGTCTTGCGGAACATCGAAACGAAGAGCGCCTTGATCGACGACGAAGATCTTGTAGCCGGGCTTGGCCTGCCACCCATGCTTCTCCTTCAGCCGAAGAGTTTCCTTTTGCCACTCGGTCATTCCGCTGCCTTCTGGCAAGGTTTGCTGACCATCTGCCAAAGTTCGGTCACGAGGTTCCCGTCTGCAAACGATTAGCTCCACTAAACCAGAGGATCGCCGCTCCCGTCCACAGGATTCCTCAGCAGTCCGCCCAGCGACACCCCGAATGCCCGCCAAACCGGTTCTATAAACCTGCGGAGCGCCAGGTTACCGGTTACCTCCGATCTCTCCTGGCCGCGCTCACCGGCTTCGGACTCCTTGAAGAAGTCCTCGGCGGTGCGCCAAGTAAGAGTAAGATCGGGCTTCCGGGTCGGGTGGCGGTCGAACTCCACTCTGCCCCGCCGAACCAGCAGCGTCCACGCCAGATGCCAGTCCTCGATGATCCAGAGAGAGGTGACTTCGGCCTCGCGGATGTGCTGCCGGACGTTGCGGTCGCGTCCGGCAAGGACAAATGCTCGTTGGATAATGCGTCGAGCAGCGCGCTTGGACAGTGCGGTAGGAACAATAGTCGGTTCGGCGCTATCCACGCTTTGCGAGGTTACCACAGTTGAGGCTGAGTAACCTATGGAACAGCTTCAGCGGCTTCAGCGGTTGCTTTGGCCGCAGGCCAAAAAGAAGCGCAGGTTCCCGACCGACACACCGGTCAAAAGCCGATGAAGCCACAGCACTCGCTCTGGCGGCAAACAAGTGGTAAGAAATAAAGGATGCGGGCTGCACGGATGGCTCATTGCCGAACAGGGAGGGCGGCGGAGTGCATGCCACGTTTTCTGCGCCGATCTCTACTGACGATCGTGTGGCTCTCCATGCTAAAGGGGGCTGTACACCGTGCCGGGACGCCGCAGGGTTTCCCGTCCGAGCCACAGTCTCGCAGCCTTCTGGTCATCGTGCTCGATGAGAACGGTGTAGCTGTCTCATCGGCATCTTTGATCCTGACACAAGGGCAAACGGTCTTGCGAGGAGAAACGAACTACGCCGGACGCTATGAGTTCGCCCGCCTTCCTGCCGGCACTTATCAGTTGCGGGTGGAAAAGGAAGGTTTCTTTGCCCTCGTACACGAAGAAGTGCGCGTCGGGGAAGCAGAGTCGATCGAGGTCACATTGAATCACCAGCGCGAATTCGTGGAGCGAGTTGACGTCACCTACTCACCGCCTGCCGTCGATCCTGCTCGCACCACGTCCAGCCAGACCCTGGATCGCGAGGCGATCCTCAACGTCCCTTACAACGTCACGCGGGACATTCGCTACGCTCTGCCGCTCCTGCCCGGAGTCCTTCAGGACGCGTTCAGCCAGATTCACATCGACGGCTCGTCCACCCACCAGATCTACGATGAACTGGACGGATTCAACATCACGAACCCCGTCAGTGGCTTGTTCACCGTGCGGGTAAACGTCGACGCCGTACGTTCCGTCGTGGTGCAAAGCAGTCGCTACCCGGTGGAGTATGGCAAGGCGACGGGGGGGATCGTGAGTTTGAAAACCGGCATGGGGGATGATTATTTTCGTTTCTCAGCTACCGATTTTTTCCCGTCCGTGCAGAGCCGCAAGGGCCTTCAGTTCAGTAACTGGACACCACGCGGCACGTTTTCCGGGCCGCTGCGCAAAGGCAGAGCCTGGTTCCTGCTGGCCCCAGAGGTAGAGTACGATTTGAACATCATCCGAGAACTTCCGCCTGGAGCGGACCGGGGAACGGCGTGGCGTTTCGGCAACCTTGCCAAGACACAGGTGAACCTGACGCCGGCCAACATCCTCACCGGCAGCTTCTTGGTGAACGACTCCAATTCCCAACACGCCGGGCTCTCGCGGCTCACTCCTGTAGAATCCACGTTGAACCTCAGCGACGCCGCGTATCTCCTCACCCTGCGGGACCTGGCCTACTTCCCAAACGGTGTGCTGCTCGAGACCGGCCTGGCTTGGAGCCGGTTTCGTGACCGTTCGCTGCCACTTGGTGATCAGCCCTACGTCATCACTCCTGACATCGTCCGGGGCAGTTTCTTTGAGACTTCGCACATCTATTCGGACCGCCTTCAGGTAACTGCCGATGTCGTTCTTCCTCCCGTGCGGCTGCAAGGCCGGCACGAATTCAAGGTCGGCACTGATATCGACCGGATCAGCTACGACCAATCGTTCGACCGTCAACCTTTTTCCATTCTGCGGGAAGACGGCACGCTCGCACGCCGCGTAAAGTTTCCCGCGAGCAGCGTCGCTCTTGCAAGAAACAACGCAGAGTTTAGTGGCTACGCGCAGGACCGCTGGTCGCCCTCCGATCGCCTGCTGGTCGAGGCCGGGGTGCGGCTCGACTGGGACCAGATCGTGCGTGGAGTTCTGGTGTCCCCCCGGCTGGCTTCGAGTCTGATGCTGACCCGCGATGGAAACACCAAGCTGGTGGCGGGTGTAGGTACTTATTACGACGCGTCGAACCTGCAAATCATCAGCCAGCCCCAGGCAGGAGAGCGATTCGATTTCTTCTACGACAAAACCGGCCAGAAGCTTCTCGGCCCGCCGGTGGCTACTTCCTTCCACCAGGGCGAAGGGAATCCCAAGGCGCCTCAGTTTCTGAATTGGAGTGTGGGGCTGGAGCACCGGTTTCCCACTACGACTTACCTTCGCCTCGGCTTCGTGCAGAAGCGCGGGTTTAACGGATGGACTTACCTCAATCCCGTCACCGAAAGCACTGTTCCATTATCCGCTTCTTACGTGTTCAGCAACTCCCGCCGGGATCATTACGACGCCTTCCAGATTCAAGCGCGCCACACCTTTAAAGGCGACCACATGGTGTTTGCTTCCTACGTGCGCTCCTCGGCCACTTCCAACGCCGTAGTGAATTTCAGCGTTGACAACCCAGTTTTCAGCCCGCAAGCAGGCGGGCCGCTTCCCTGGGACGCCCCCAACCGCTTTCTCTCCTGGGGCTGGGTGCCCTTCTGGTGGAAGTGCGACCTCGCTTATTCCCTCGATTGGCGCACCGGGTTTCCCTTCAGTGTGGTTAATGAAAACCAGCAACTGGTGGGGCCGCCCGGGTCGATGCGTTTCCCGGCCTACTTCGCGCTGAACCTGGCCCTGGAGCGCCGCTTTACGTTCCTGGGCTATCAATTGGCGTTGCGCGCGGGCTTCGACGACATCACCAACCGACATAACCCCGCGTTTGTAGACAACAACATCGACTCGCCCAAGTTCCTCACTTACACCGGTATACAGGGTCGCACCTTGACCGCGCGATTGCGCCTTCTGGGCAGAAAGTAGGGCAATCCCCCGATTGTTGAGGGGACTGATTGTGCGTGGTCGGCACGGCGTCACCGCAGAACTGCATTCCGCTCTTTCGTTAATTAACATCGGTAGGCGTACGCGCCACGGAAAACCGCGCCAGCCGAGTCGCAGCGGGCAAACAAATCAATCGTGCCTAATGCCTGCCGCCTCCAAATATTTTGCGGATTTGTTCATCATGGGGCTTGACAGACGGC
>DATJKY010000352.1:0-8353 GCA_035490955.1 Terriglobia bacterium
TCGGGCCCGGTGGGCAGCTTTAGCACCTTCCCTACCGACGTCAAAGACCGCCACAGCGTTGGCAGAGGCATTGGCCACGAATAGGGTTGCCCCGCTTTGGGCAAGCGCGTTGGGATAGGTTCCAGCATATCGCTGGCCAGGAAGCAAAGCCGACAGGGTGGCCGTGACGCCTCCCGTCGCTGTGTCAATCACGGCTACCGCGTCAGCGTTTGAGAGCGCCACGTAGAGCTTTCTCTCATCCGGGCTGAGTAGCATGGCCGTGGGATGCGACCCAGGCTGGGTGGGCGAGGAGGGTGGCCCGAGCGGAATCCAGCGGGCCACTTGTCCGGCTTGCAGATCTAACTCCGCCACCCGCGAGGCGTTCCAGAGGCTGCAATATCCTCGTTTCCCATCGCCAGTGGCGACGACCGCATAAGGGTAGGAGGCAGGCACGTAGGTGTAAGTGCTCAAGTCGTACCGCTGTAAAATCCGTCCGCTCGACGCATCCAGCAGAAGCGCGTCATCTGAAAGATTGTCGGCCACCAGAATCTGATCACCCTTCTCGCCCTGGATTACAGCCAAGCCGGCGGGATAGGGAATCAACTGGCCGGGTCTAACCGCGGGGATGAGCGCGGTCGGGGACTTCCCACGACCGAGCGGTTGGAGCGGAATGTGGATAAACCTTTCCGGTGTTACGCGTCCGTTCTCCAAGCGATAGACGGCAATCCCATTCCCGGTGTCACCACTCGAGTCCCCCATTGGGTCGCTGCGCGAGGCCACCGAAGCGTAGAGCTGTTCCCCGTCGCTGCTGAAGGCCAAGCCGAGAAAGTACGTCTGGTGCGCATTCACCTTTAAACGTGGGTCCGGGTTGTCGATTAATTGATGGGTTCGGAGGTCGAACAGCGCAATGGACTGCTGGAAACCGGACGCCGCCGTGCCCCGACCGTTGTTCAGCAGGGCGAGGTACCGCCCATTGGGGCTCAGAGCAATGGTCACCGGAAAGCTGTTCGTGGGTTGAGGTGTGCCAGGCGTCTCCAGCAACATCTTGCTCGAGGGCAGAGGGATCGGATCTCTTCCTGTAGGGGTTGCCGCGGTTCGCACCCAGAGCGCTCCGACGAGCGTCAGAGCAGCGAGAAACCCGGCTGGAAAAGCCAGCCGCAACCGGTCACCGCGCTTTGTTGGTTCGCTGTGCTGAATCACTTGTACTCCGTCCACTGAAAAACGCTCGGCGCAACTGTGCACCGTATCAGGGCACGGCTTCAGCTTGGCTTCAGCTGAGCCGCACCGGCGGTGAAGAGGGTAGAGGGCTTCAGAGACTGTGTGAAACCTGGCGGGCTACACTGTATCAGGCACGACTTTAGTCGTGCCGCGTGCTGCCTTCCCTCAAGTCGGCTTTAGCCGCTGTCGGCCCAAAATCAGGGCCTAAAGGCCTTGTGTGTCATAAGAGCGCTCCGCTCGGCACGCCTCAAGGCGTGCCCTGATACAGAACCAGCAGTTTTCACACAGACTCTTCAGCCGCTGTGGGCCTTAACCGTTAAAGCCGCGGCAATCAACTACCACGGCTGAAGCCGTACCCTGATATACAACTGTCACACATCCGCAACTGTTTGTATCGCCCTGCTGCAGACCCGGTCCTGCTTCGCGTCGTTTCCCAATGTCAAGCTCTGGCAGCGCGCATTGACGCTACCCTTTCGTGGAACTGCCGCGTCAGATGTGGCACGATACCCAGCTCCCGTTCGATCAGCATCAACTGCGCCCGATGATGCATCTCATGCTCCTTTGCCCCAAGGAGCCTCTCGAATCGCGACTTGGCTGTTTTCCCGTCAGGCTCCGTCACCATCTCCGCCAGAAACTCCGGCGTCAGGGTCTCCATCCACGCCGCAAACCGTTCCCCCTCGGTTCGCAGCAGTTCCAGGATTTCCGACTTTGATCGCGTCTTGGCTTCTTCGGCGTTGAACCGGTCGATAAAGCCGGAGAAGTCGTAACCCACCAGTGTTGTCAGGCGTTTCTTATGAAGCTCTTCCCAGATCTGCGTGGCGATTGCGATGTGCGTCAGCATCCGGGCTACAGACCGTACCTCTGGCGCCGCCACAAAGCCGTACTTTGACTCCGGAATGTCCTCTGCAACCTGAATGGTGTTCTTGCGTACCGTACGAAACGCGCTTGCCAACTCTTTTCCGCCGTAAGATATCATCTGCTCGCCTCCTGTTGGTGTTTTCCGCCCTACCTGGGCAAAGTGCTTTACTTTGATGCTCGAACCGGGCGACTGGTCGCTGTCTATCTTTCCCCGTCGGAATTGTCCGTAGTGTGGGATACTCGCGGTTAGACAAGGATGAAGGCATGGATGCAGAAGACTTTCGGCGTATTGCCCTCAGCCTGGCAGGGGCCGAAGAGGGCTCGCATATGGGCGCAGCCGATTTCCGTGTGGGAGGCAAGATATTCGCCACGCTCGCCTCACAAGACAAAGGGTACGGAAATCTGATGTTGACGCCGGAGCAGCAGGCGGCGTTCGTGGAAGAACTCCCTGGAGTTTTCGTGCCCATCGCCGGTGGTTGGGGACGCATGGGAGCGACCCATATCAGGCTGGATCTGGCGAACGAGGACCTTCTGGCCGGCGCGTTGCGCACAGCATGGAGGCTACGACTCGAAAAGAACGTAAGGTCGCGCCCGAAAAAGCGCACCCCGGCTGAGGATATCCGGCCAGCGAAGAAGAACAGTCGGAAAAGACGATGAGGCATAGCGTTTGGAAGGAAGCGCTTTATGCCGTTTGAGGTGAATTGCTGAAACCGTCCCTTGCCCATCACTTCTTGAGAAGAGCGTCGAGGCCAGCTTGCGCGATGGCTTCGTCGATCTCAGATTCGGCGCCGCTGGCGGCAATGCCGCCGATTGTTTGGCCCTCCACCCGGATGGGCAGTCCGCCTTGGTTCGGGAAAAAGTCCGGAAACGCGAGGACCTCAAGATTCCCTTTCTTCAACGCCTCGGAGCCAACCTTCGAGGGACTCTTGTAAAGCGCCGCGTGCCTGGCCTTCTTTTGAGCGAATTCGACGGTGTTGAGTTGCGCGCCGTCTGCCCGTTCCAGGAAAAGCAGATCACCGCTTTCGTCCACGATGCAAATGGTCACCTGGACATTTCGCTTCCGAGCTTCCGCTTCCGCAGCCGCCACCATCATTTTGACAGCAGCCAGGTTCAAGTATTTTTTCGTCGGAAGGTCCACGGCAGGCGTGGCCGCATGGGGAACCAGCAGCAGAAAGAGTGAGTTGAACATGGAGAGATCCTATCAGCTTCCTTTTGCGGCCGCCACGTGAATTGTCCGCAAGACCACCGCCATGTTCCCCAAAAAGCATGGACAGGGTTCGCATACCCGCTTTAGTGCTCCTGCGGTTTGCCTCGAGGCGGAGGCGCCTTCTGCTCGGGACGGGATTCCTCCTTCGGTGGGGGAGCCGGGTGCGGCAGCACCTCCTGGTCGCGCGGCGGTCCAGCCGGTCGCCCTTGCCTCAGGTTTTCTTCCTGCTGGGGCTCAAGCGGTCGGCCCGGATGCTGTTGCAGTGCCGGCTCGTGAGCAGAGAAAGGTACGTCGCGCGGCGGCGGCGGCGTTTTGGTGATGACTGTTGGTCGCGCCGCGGGCGGGCTAGCGGGTGCACGGCTCGGGGGCGGGACTGCGTGCGATTCCGGCGCGGCTCGGGTTTGCGGTGCCGGACGGGTTTCGGGGGTTGGTGCAGGACGGGTTTCGGGGGTCCGTGCAGGACGGGTTTCGGGGGTCAGTGCAGGACGGGCTTCCGTAATGGGATTTTGTGGAGCTGGTCGAGCCGCAGGGGCAGGCTGAGCCGCCAGAGCCGGACGGCTGGGTGGTGGCGCATTCACCTTCGCCGCCCGCACCGGGGGCGCCTGGACAGCCTTACCCGCGAACACAGCGGTCCGGGTTGGGTTAACCGCGGGATGCGCGATCACCTGCGCTTGCGCCAACTGCTGGGGCGTCACGTGCACTACGGCGTTTGCCACTGGCTGGCCGCCCTGAAAAACCTTGGCAGGCACCGCTGTGGTGGCAACCTCGCGGTAGGCATAGTGGATGTTGGTCACATTCGTGACGTTAGTAATGTTGGTGATGTTGGTCACGTTGCGCACGTTGGTGATGTTAACCTGGCGCAGGTAATCCCCTTGATAGTGATACCATGGAATGAAGGGATCGCTTGGACCAAGCGGGAACCACGCGGCCACTGCGCCAAACCCGAAGCCGATGCTGACCCCGCCCACGAACGCCACCAGTGCGGGAGAGTACCAGGGCGCCACCGTAACGGGTCCGGGCACCCAGCCCCACCTGACGCCGATCAAAGCCCATCGCCCATAGTGGTAGGGACAGAAGCCCCAAGGCTCAGCGCCCACCCACGTCCAGCCCCAGGGTTCGACCCAAGCCCAGTGACCGAGGCGATATGGCACCCAACCCACAGCAACCCCGGAGGGATACCACACCGGGCCGTACTGCGGGACTTGTGACCAGACGCCGTAAGCATCGAGATCCTCGACGCCCGGAGTGTAAGGGTTCACGTACTGCCGGTAACGAACGGCCTCCAACCGCCGGTCGCGCTGGGAACACCACTGATCGAAGCTATCGGGCGCGGGAAGAGCCAGCAGATTGATCTGGATGGGCCCCGTACCGGTGAGTTGCGCAGCTTGCCCGGCGTTGATGGTTTGATTGCCGCCCCCGCCGGTGACCTGCAGGCTGCCGCGATTCACAATCACGCGGGTTCCGTTGTTAGGGTCGACGTCCACACGGTAGGATCCAGGCCCGGATATCGTGAGAGCCCCGTTCGGCGTTGCAATCTCTACCGTGTTGCCGGGCGGCATTTGGTAGACAGCGACGCGAACCGAGCCTTGCCCCACCCCAAGCTGCATGAACTGATCGGCAAGATTCGCCATGGTGAGGTCGGTGTCTTGCGCGAGGCGCACCGCCCACGGACCGACCTCGATTTCGGCCCGGCCGCCATCATAGGTGTAAATGCGATCCCCGGTCGTCATGACGTAATTCAGCGTCGCCTCGCTCCAGTCATTCTCGCCTGACGGCTGAAATGAAACTTGACCTTCGATCACGCTAAGCCTGGCTGCGCGACCGGGCGGATTGCCCTCTGTTTGCGCAAGGATCGGCGCCGCCAGCAGCCAGGGCACCAGGCAGGCCGCCATTTTCACGCTTCGAGTACCCAACTGTTTGGTTTTCATTGCGAGCCCAACCTCCGATCTCAATCTGCCAGATTGCCGGTTCTTCCATTCATTTACTAACTTATCCACCCCACTATCTTCCCTCGACACTGCGATCCGAGCACCCTCCTACCGCATTCCTGGTTCCAATCGAAAGGCGGTACCGGCAATCAACCATTATCCCACCATTATCCCACGGCATTTCGACGAGTTAGCACAGAGTCTGGAAAAGGGAGGCTCGGGAGAATCAACTCGTCCACGGCGACTCCTACACGGTTTCGTCACCCGTTATGGTGTGCTCCCTCACAAGTACCCTGTCAGTGCATTGAGTCCCACGAGCGCCAAGTACGGGGGCTTCCGAGGTCTGCGGCTCTTGGCCGTCAGAGTGTCGTGTTCCCGTCCGGGCCGCCCAACTTCAACATGGATGCGCTTGGGACGGAGCCTTATCCATCGTTCCATCATCTAAATGTGAGAGGACCACGCGATGAGAAATGTATTGATTATGGGTTCCGGCTGCGCCGGACTGACAGCCGCCATTTACGCCGCCCGTGCTAATTTGAGCCCCCTGGTGGTTCGCGGCGTCGAGGCGGGTGGCCAGTTGTCTTTGACTACTTTGGTGGAGAACTATCCGGGATTTCCCAAGGGAGTGCAAGGACCCGAACTAATCGAATTGATGCAGAAGCAGGCGGCCGAGTTTGGCGCGGAATTCAAGGAAGGCGACGTGACCCGCGTCGACCTTTCTCAGCGTCCGTTCGTGGTAGAGCTGGGGGACGAGCGGATCGAGACTCGCACGCTGATCATCGCCTCGGGAGCTTCGGCCAAGCTACTAGGTCTCGAGTCGGAGCGCAGACTCCTGGGGCACGGAGTTTCGACCTGCGCCACCTGCGACGGCTACTTCTATCGGGGCCGGCCTATCGCGGTGATTGGGGGTGGGGACACGGCTGCGGAAGAAGCCCTTTTTCTGACTCGGTTCGCCAGCGAAGTCTCGGTGATTCACCGGCGCGATCAACTGCGCGCTTCCAAGATTATGCAGGACCGCCTGCGGGGCAACGAGAAGATCAATCCGATCTGGAATTCGGTAGTCACGGACATCCTCGACGCCAACAAGGGCGAGGTGACCGGAGTTAAACTGCGGAACGTGGCGACCGGCGAGGAAACCCTCAAGTCCTGCGATGGCGTCTTTATCGGCATCGGACACTCCCCCAACACCTCGCTTTTCCGCGGCCAACTGGAAATGGACGAACTGGGTTACCTGAAAAGCAACGGCACAAAGACCAATGTGCCTGGCGTGTTCGCCGCCGGCGACGTGCAGGACCGCGTTTACCGGCAGGCGGTGACTGCCGCAGGGTCGGGCTGTATGGCCGCCATTGACGCCGAGCGCTTCCTGGAGTCGGAGCATTAAGAACCAGGTGCTAGGTGTTAGGTGTTTGGACTGTAAACCCTGCCCAGCCAAACCGAAGGGTAACACCCTATACCCAAAACTTAACACCTGACGCTGGCCCCTAACACCTAGCCCCGAACACCTGACACCTGCTTTCATGCTACGATCCCTGCTACTTTACCTCTCCGAGCGAGAGGCTCCCAAGAACCTGCTGACCAGCCTCTCCGCCGGCCGGCGTCTCGCCGACCGCTTTATCGCCGGTGAGACACTGGACAGCGCAGTCCGCGCCGTTCGCCGGTTGAATGCTGAAGGGTTCGAGGTGACGCTCGACCATCTCGGCGAAAGTGTGAGCGATCAGGCGACCGCTGAGGAAGCCTGCCGCGTTTACGTCGGCCTCCTCGATCGGATCGCGACGGAGCGGCTGCGCTCCCACATCTCGATCAAGCTGACCCAGCTCGGCTTGGCCTTCAGCGAGGAACTGGCACAGGGCCTGCTCGGTACCATCTGCGAAGCGGCGGCCAGGCGCCACAACTTCGTTCGCATCGACATGGAAAGCTCAGCTTATGTCGATGCTACACTGCGAGTGTTCCGCAAGGCCGCCGCTCCCCGCGACGTGTTGGGCGTGGTCATCCAGTCTTACCTCTATCGCAGCGAGCGGGACGTTGATGAACTCCTCCATGAGGGGGTTCACATCCGGCTGGTCAAAGGCGCTTACCAGGAGCCCCGCGAAGTGGCCTATCCCGACAAGAAGGATGTGGACCGCAACTTCGTGGTTATCATGCAGAAGCTGCTGTTGAGCGGCATCTATCATGGAATTGCAACTCACGATGCCCACATGGTTGCGTCTACCGAGGCTTTGGCGCGTGCCCACCAGATCGGTCCTGACCGCTTTGAGTATCAGATGCTGTACGGCATCCAACGCCAGTTGCAGCGCAGTCTGCTGCGGCGGGGCTGCCGGGTGAGAGTCTACGTCCCGTACGGCAGCCAATGGTACGCTTACTTCATGCGCCGGCTCGCCGAACGGCCGGCCAACGTGCTGTTTGTCCTCCGTCAGTTGTTCCAGAAGTGAATGTTGGGCGATCTCCCGTGGCATACTGTTTATATGCGAGAGGCAAAAAGGAGGTGGCAAACATGGGCGTCACGTATGTGGAGGGGGTGCTTACAGGCCCTACGGGCAAACACGCCACAGTACGCTTCTGGGTTGACAGCGGAGCAACATACACCCTCGTACCGCACGATGTCTCAAAAACTCTCGATCTTGCGCCCAAGCGCACCGTCGCCTTTACGCTTGCCGATGGCACTACGATTGAGCGCGCCGTCTCCGAGTGTCATCTTGCGCTTCCCGAAGGCGAGGGGCATACGCCCGTCATACTGGGAGAAGCTGGGGACGAAGCGCTCCTGGGAGTGGTGACGCTGGAGATCTTCGGGCTTATCCTTCATCCTTTCAAGCGCACGCTGGAGCCGATGCGCATGCTCCTCGCCTGATTAAGTCGAAGCCAGCGGCAAGACGCCAAGTAGGGGCACCGGCCTCCACCGCCCGAAGACGTGTGCTCCGTGGTCCTCTCGGCCAAGCGCTCTATTTGATCAGCTTGGCAGCAGCCACATCCGACACTGCCAGTATGATCAAGGCCTCCTTACAGGCGTTCTTGACGATGCTGCCGTAGGCATATTTCACGTCAATGTTGTGGTCGGCGAGTTTGCGCGTGAGCCGGCCAAGCGCGCCGGGGCGATCTGACACGCGCATGGCCAACACCTCTTCCTCGGTGTATTTGATGCCGAGTTTGTCAAAAACCTTGCGAGCCG
>DATJKY010000353.1:0-5264 GCA_035490955.1 Terriglobia bacterium
CCTCGTAGTTGTAGCGCGCTTCAAGGTGAAGCCATTGGTGGTCAGCGGTAAAAGTCGGACTTATGTAAGACTGATCTTGCGGTACCACATAGCCGTCGGCTGTGAAGGAGAACGACCACTGTCTTCCTGCGGTTTCTGGAGGAGCCGCGGATGCCTTGTTGGGAGGCTCCTGCGCCAACACTTGGCTACCCAAGAGAGTAACCACCGCCAAGACGCTGATCCTATGCGTGGCTCTCATCCTCCAAGGGCTATTGTCACTCCAACGAGCGTCAGGCCAAGAACAACCATTAAAAGGCCCGTCCGCCACGGTCGACCTCCAATATGGCGAGCGAACGCATAGCCGGTCAGAAACAGCATCATGACGGCAACTCCGTTCGAAATACGCAGGCCCAGCCTGACTTCGCGGGTGAAAATGAAAGGAATCACGACCGGAAACGTGGACAGGAAAACAAGCAGGAAGATCCCTAAGGCACCCAACCAATCGTTCCCGCTAAGGCGAGGATGAGGGGGCGGTTCGGGCAATTGATTCAATTTCTGCCGCATCAACTCGAATTCTGCTGGAGACAGGACGGAGGCCAGCACTGGCGGCAGCGTGTCGGCAATGATGTCCTGAGCCGCCTGAGGGTCGGCGGCGTTCCGCAGGGACCGCAGCGTCATGATCCCATGGCCGCGCTCACTCAAACAAGCCATGAGATAGAAAACCCCATCAATGATCCCCCAGGCCAAATTGCAGCCGAGGGCGCCCATCAGCATAGTACGAACTTGTCCACGACCCGCCTCCGCCGCACTAAGCGAACCGGTGAAGGTGAGCACCATAATCAGCCCGAACAAGACCTCCGAGAGTCTCTCCATCGGTTCGAGCTGTCGTTTGGACGACGTGGAGGAGCCTTCAGGCATTTAGGGGGTTAGACACGATTTAAACAAGGATGTTAGTTGTCGTCGGTTACGATGATCTGGTACTCGCGACGCCGTACGTGTGTCTCCACCAAGCGCGCCACTTCATCCGCACGCAGGGGCTTCTCGACGCAGTCGGCCGCCCCAAGCTGCATGGCCTCAAGGTAGCAGCTCATGTCGAGGCACTCGGTCAGCACCAGGCCAGGCAGCTGTCCGGTCGATCTCGATATCCCGCTTCACCAGGACGGCCCTCGAAATCACGGCTCCCTTGGCTGACAATGATCAAGTCAAAGCGCTCCCGTGCTAGCAGCAGGCCTCCCTCATCATAGGAGGCGCAGGCCCCTCACCTCGTGTCCCTGACCAAGAAGAACACTGCGGTAGTACTCCAAGTCCCTGGAGTTGGGATCGACGAGGAGTCGGGAGAACGCCGCTCTGCGCCGGTCGGCGGTTGAGTGGATTTACCGATGTCAGGAATCATCGCGCTACCCTTTTCCGCTAGCCGCTACTTTCCCGGCTGCAAGGCGAATCGATACCGGGCGCCAGGGACCGAGCCACTCGTTACACTGAGAATGATGACAGAGATTGGAAATGCTCGCTGTGATGTAAGTCACAATTCGGGTGACAATCTGAAATAGGTAAAAGATATCCGACTATTATCGTTATTTGAGTGAATTGCGAGCGCCTACGTAGAACGGACACGAACGAACCCCTGAGCAAAAAACAAGGCTAAGACCGACGCGCCTGGCTCACTTCTTTCCCAACTGCTCTTTGGCTGCAGCGACCACGTGTTCCGGGTTGAACCCGAACTTCCTCTGCAGTTCCTTGAGCGGCGCCGAGGCCCCAAATGTCTTCATGCCGATGATGCGTCCATCCAGGCCCGTGTACCGCTCCCAGCCAAAGGTTGATGCCTGTTCCACCGCCACGCGCGCCTTCACGCCGGGTGGTAGTACCCTATCCCTGTAATCCTGCGGCTGATGATCGAAAATATCCCAGGACGGCATCGAGACCACCCGCGACCGAATGCCCTCGGCAAGTAACTTCTCGTGGGCCTCCACGGCCAGACTGACCTCACTCCCAGAGGCGATGAGGATGACCTCGGGGTTTCCACCCGGAGCGTCGCCGAGCACGTAAGCGCCGCGCGCCACACCAGATGCTGCCGCGTACTTACTGCGATCGAGGGTAGGCAACGCCTGACGCGACAGGACCAGGACGGCGGGCTCGTGGGTGAGTTGCATGATGTAGCGGAAGGCCTCCACCACTTCATTGGCATCGCCGGGACGTATCGTGACCAGTCCGGGGATGGCGCGCAACGAGGCTAGATGTTCGACCGGCTGATGTGTGGGGCCGTCTTCCCCCACTCCGATTGAGTCATGGGTGAAGATGTATATCACCGGGATTTCCATCAAAGCGCTCAAGCGAATCGACGCGCGGCAGTAATCGCTGAAGATCAAGAACCCTGAGCCAAACGGCCGAATCTTCGATAGGGATAAGCCGTTCAGAACAGCTCCCATGGTGTGTTCCCGAATCCCAAAGTGGAGGTTCCGCCCTCCAGGGTTCTCGGCGCTAAAATCGCCGGCGCTCTCGAATGTGAGGCGCGTCTTGCAAGAGGGGCCGAGGTCAGCCGAGCCGCCGAGCAGCCACGGCACGTTCTTGGCAAGCGCGTTTAGCATCTGGCCGGAGGCGTCCCGCGTTGCGATGCCCTTGGAATCCGCGGCGAACGTCGGCAATCCTTTATCCCAGCCTTCGGGTAATTCACGCCGCAGCATGCGATAGCCTTGATCCGCCAGCTTGGGGTACTGCTCTCGGTACATTTCAAACTTAGCCATCCACGCGTCGCGCAACGCCTGCCCGCGGGCGCCCATCCCCGCTTGGAAATGCTCGCGTACGCCGTCAGGCACGAGGAACTTGGCGTCTTCCGGCCAGCCGTAATGTCGCTTTGTGAGCTTGATCTCTTGTTCGCCCAGCGGCTCACCGTGTGCAGCGCTGGTATCTTGTTTGTTCGGGGCGCCGTAAGCGATGTGGCTATCCACAATGATCAGGGTCGGTCGCTCCTTTTCGTTCTTGAAGGTGCGGAAGGCGCGCTCCAGCATTTCCAAATCGTTGGCGTCGCCTACCCGCGTGACGTTCCAACCGTGGCCCATGTATCGTGTCGCCACATCATCGCTGAAAGCCAAAGCCGTGTTTCCCTCGATGGTGATGTGGTTGTTGTCGTAGATCCAACACAGGTTGGAAAGCCTGAGGTGCCCAGCTAGTGAAGCGGCCTCGCCGGAAATCCCCTCCATCATGCACCCGTCGCCGCACAGGGCATAGACATCGTAATCGAACAGTTCGAAGCCCGGGCGATTGAAGTAGCTCGCAAACCACCGAGCGGCGATGGCCATACCGACACTGGTAGCTACCCCTTGTCCTAAGGGTCCCGTGGTCGTCTCCACACCTGAGGTCCAACGGTATTCCGGGTGGCCGGGGCATTTGCTTTCCAGTTGCCGAAAGCGCTTGATGTCTTCGAGTGTCACCGACAAATGCCCAAGCGTTTCGTACTTGGGATTGACCGCCTTCACATCGGTCAGGTGCAACATCGCGTACAAAAGCGTGGAAGCATGACCTACCGATAGCACAAAGCGGTCACGATTGGGCCAGATTGGATGGTCGGGGTCAAAGCGCAGGAAATGCTGCCACAGGCAATAGACTACCGGCGCCATTGCCATCGGCGTTCCTGGATGACCTGAATTGGCTTGCTGCACCGCGTCCATCGCCAGAGTGCGGATGGTATTGACACACAGTTGATCGAGTTGCGCGGCGCTCAGCGGTTTAGCAACTTGCGTGGTACTCATGGGTTTCTCCTTATACTGCATCAGGTCAGTTAATTTGAAATTCAAAGAACAGCCAGACGCGACGAGGTTGTTGTCAAGTCGCGCAGCCCTTGGAAAACTGGCGCAGACAGCATGTCTTCCGTCGTGCGCCAGCGCCAGTTACCTTGAGCTCGGCCAGGCACATTCATCCGAGCTCCCTCGCCCAAATTGAGTAGATCCTGCAATGGGGCCATCGCGAGCGCTGCCGAAGACGACCAAGCCAAGTGCATCAACGCCGGCGCAGCCTCGCTATCGCCACCGGGGGGTCGCTTCAGGTAATTCCATAAGTTTTGCCGTTGGTAATCCGGCAGTCCTACAAACCAGCCGCGCGTCGTGTTGTTGTCATGGGTACCGGTGTACACGACTGTGTTGTAGTCGTAACGGTCGGGAAGGTAAGGGTTGTCTGGACTGCCGTCGAAGGCAAACTGAAGGACGCGCGTCCCAGGCAAATGGAAGTGGTCGCGGAGCGCGCCCACGTCGGGCGTGATCAACCCCAGGTCTTCGGCGATGAATGGCAGAGCACCCAACTCGCTCTTCACCGTGCGGAAGAACTCGGCGCCCGGACCGAGTACCCATTGGCCGGATTGGGCTGTTGGTGCACCCGCCGGCACGTACCAAGCGGCCGAGAACCCGCGGAAATGGTCCAACCGAAGAACGTCCACTTGGGCCAGCAGGGTGCGCAAGCGGTCGATGCACCAGCGATAGCCGGTCCGGCGAATGGCTTCCCAGTCGTAGACGGGGTTGCCCCAGAGCTGTCCTTGCGCGCTGAAATAATCGGGGGGGACTCCGGCGACGAACCGGGGCCTGCGTTGTTCGTCCAGCAGAAACAAGTCCGGGTTCACCCACACGTCGCTCGAGTCAGGAGAGACGAAGAAAGGCAGGTCACCGATCAAACGCACCCCTTTGTCATGGGCATAACTCTTGAGGCGTGCCCACTGACGGAACAACACGAATTGTGCAAAGCAAATCTGGTCGACCCGGGTCGCCAGGTCTCGCCGGGCTTGGGCCAAGGCTGCCGGTGTGCGCTGGACCAATTCGAGCGGCCATTCGAGGTAGTAGGCATCGTTGTACCGGGCTTTCAGCGCCCGGAACAAGGCGTAGTCTTCGAGCCAATGCGCCTGGTCCTTACGAAACTCTTCAAAGGCACTCCTCAAGTCTCGAGACGCGCCGGCGCTGAAGTGGATCCAGACCTTGTCAAGCAGCGCGTGTTTGAACGGGATGACAGCATCGTAATCGATGGCAGTTGCGGAGAACGAATGGTCTTGGCAGTCGCTCGCCCGCAACAGTCCGTCCTCGATCAGGATGTCAGGGCTGATCAATAGTCCGTTGCCAGCGAAAGACGAAAGGGGTTGATACGGTGAGTTGCCGTAGCCCGTGGGACCCAAGGGCAGCGGCTGCCACCAGCTCTGGCCTGCCTCGTGGAGACGGTCGATCCATGCGAAGGCGGCTGGCCCTAGATCGCCAATCCCGTAAGGCGAGGGCAGCGAAGTGATGTGCAGCAGCAAGCCGGAGGCACGGTAT
>DATJKY010000354.1:0-5414 GCA_035490955.1 Terriglobia bacterium
GGCGTGCTGGCCTTCGCGGTGCTGGTTTCCCTCGCGACCGTCGCCCTCTTCGGGCTGGCTCCGGCGCTGCGCGCTTCCCGCACGGATGTGGTGGCCGCCCTTAAGGAAGAAACCGCGGCCGCGGGCAGGAGCCGGCGAGCCGTCAGCTTCACCAACGCGCTCGTGGTAGGCCAGGTTGGCTTCTCTCTTCTTTGCCTGACGACTGCCGCCTTGTTCTTCCACGCCTTGGAACGCGCCTACACCGTCGATCCGGGTTTCCAGACCAGTCATCTGGCGCTGGTGATGATGAACCCGGCGCAAGCGGGCTACGATCCCGCGCGTGTCAAGGAGTTCTACCGCGTCACCCGGGAGCACATTCAAAGTCTGCCCGGCGTGGAATCGGTGGCCTGGGCTTCGGGGATGCCGTTTTGGAACAGCGCGTCGCGCTCGGTGGTGGTCGAGGGCGCGGAGCCGCTGAAGAAGTCCGAGAACCTCCAGGCGGTATCGCTTATCGTCAGCACGGACTACTTCCGAACCATGGAAATCCCGCTGGTGGCCGGGCGCACCTTCAACGACGATGATCGCGAGGAGTCGCTCCCCGTCGCCGTGATCAACCAGGCGCTGGCGGCGCAGCATTGGCAGGGTGGCAACCCAATCGGCCGGCGCTTCCATTTTGTGGGCGACAACATCTGGCGCCAGGTGGTTGGCGTGGTGAGAAATGCCAATTACTCGACCCTGGGAGAAGCTCCTCAACCTTGCGTTTACGTCCCACAGCGCCAGAACTTTGCGGGCGGCATGACGCTCTACGTTCGCAGCCAGGGAAACCCGGCCAGCCTGCTGCCGACGATCCAGCGCGAGATCCGTGCCACGGACAGCAACATCGAAATCGGCGATGCGAGGACGGGGGCGATGCTCCTGGACCAGGTGCTTTGGGGACCCAAGGTCGGCGTAGCGTTGCTGAGCGTATTCGGGTCGCTGGCGTTAGCGCTGGCCAGCGTGGGGCTCTACGGCGTCATGGCATATTCGGTCACCCGCCGCCGCCAAGAGATCGGAGTGCGGATGGCCCTCGGAGCCACGCCTGGCGCCGTGCTGCGGCTCGTTCTTACGGAGGGCATGAAGCTAGTCGGATGGGGGATCGTCCTCGGCTTTGGAGCCTCCCTGGTGCTGGGCCGCGGACTCTCACACATGCTCTTCGGCGTCGGCTTCGCCGACCCGGCAAGCCTGGCCTCCGCGAGCGTAACGCTGACGCTTGTCGCTCTGGCGGCCTGCTACTTACCGGCGGTCACTGCGACGCGAATCGATCCGATGAATGCACTTCGTCAAAACTGAGCTCAATCCAAAAACGACCAAATCCGCAAGGACCGGCGGGCCGACTACATAGTGGCCCCCAATAGCGACAAAGCCCTCTGAGCCACATTCAGGGCGACCAATCGGTAAGGAAGGGCTTTTCAAAGATACTCTAGCCGCCTCGGAAGAACTCGCCGCGCTGCGGTCTCGCTGAGACTCCGCCGAGTTCGAAGCGGGGCCGGGACACCCTAGCGCGATGCGTTTGCTGTGGTGGGATCCCAGCTCCGGTAATGCTTTCCGTGCAGTTCGCTGAATTTGTTGCTGCAGCGACAGCCACGCGCTGGGATCTGGCCTGAAATGTCGCCGTCTCGTAGTGTGGCTGGCCAACCTCGACATTCCGAAATAGTTCTTACCGATAGCTCCTCTCTTGCCGGCTAGCGTTTACCTATCCTTGGTGAGAACGGCCCTTGCCACCATTTAACCCGGATTTGGAACGAAAACGGGCTTTCCGGAATGTGGACGACGGACAGGGGGCAGTCGAAGGGAGAGTTGGCGGTCTGCAGATGACCCCCGTATGACGGCCCCCTGGCCCGACGACCGTGGCGCAGCCGTGCATGTTGGCCAATGCATGGGCAGTGAGCGACACCTGGAGTCGGGCCGAGCCTCGAGGCCTCGTTGGGGCCAACTTCCGAGTAAGCGCGTCACTCGGGAGCAACGCGGAAGTCTTGAGTCTCGACGAAGCTCAATGAGCTTATTGGCGATTTTGCTACAACTTGGATTTCCTGGAAGTACCGATTTTTGAGATTTTCTAGTTAAGTATTCTGCAGTTCCCGATCCGAAGTTGGGCTTCCCCGAAGAACCGTCCGACGGGCATCTAGCCGTGGACCGCCATACCCGAGCGATATCTCAGGTGTTTTCTCGTTGTCACGGTCGCCGGAGTGTGGGAAATGCGCAGCAAAATGGACGCAACTACGCCGCCACACTCGATCCGTAGGAGCGTGCTGATGGCCATGCTCGGCGCGGTGGGCGGTGCTCTGCTTACTGGCTCGATCAGCTACATCAGCCAATCAAAACTGCAAAAGAATCTGGAGCAGCAGAAGGAGGCCTTCCAGAGGGAGCAAGCTGCTTCCCAAGCTCAAGCCGAACTGGAGAAGGTCAGAGCTCAAGCAAACGCCGCCGCAGTAGAAGCAGCTCGAACTCGCCTTGCCAATCACGCTGCCGCGGTTAAGCAACAGATAGAAAAGCTGAACGGTAAGTACTGGACAGTCCGGCTATTCAATGGAACTGGAACTTACGTCTCCGTAGCTGTCAACTACGTCGCCTTGGACGGATTGTCAGAAACCACCGGATGGACGACTTTCCAACAAGGTCAATGGTTAGAAGTCCTTAAGAGTCGCGAACGCAACTTCTGGTACTTCGTCGTGCCCGGAAACCCCAACTGTCACTGGCAACCAGCGAATGCGGTTCCAGTAACGATGCCCGTTTCACGGGAAGGTTGGAGGCAGCTAGCCGGTGATCTTTTTGTCGGAATCGCAAACAGTTATCACTCCTTCGATCCGGCTCGCATATACACTGCGGAGTGGGCAACGGCGGATTTCGCGATTCCCTGTTACTGAGCATGGAAGTCAATGGTGTATCCATCTTTTTCTCTGCCACGATCACTTAGCGACGCGAGCATGGATGATAGAGTGCCGGCCCCGCTCTCCTCATTGGCATTGTGGTCGAGCGCGAGAGACGCTCCCGGCGGAAATTCGACGAGCTAGAAAAGGCGTCAAAGTTCAACGTGCGAACGCGCGGTCGACGCTGGGGTTCTGTTGGCTGCGTGCAGCCCAATGCGCTCATCGACGGAGCCACTGGTTCGTATACTGGGTGGTCGGCGACTCGGAAGTTGGGTCGCACCTTCCGCGGATGACTCTTGCCTTGTCGCTCAATGTTTACCTACCCCTAAATGAGAACACTCTTCCCACCATCTATGCCAGATTCGGAACGAAAAACGGCCTATTGGGAAAGTGAGGCCAATGAGCCACTTGCATGGGCCCATAAGCGCACCTGCTCCAGTCGCAGGGCAGCCACGATTTCGTGCGCCTGTTGAAGCGGCGCGATGGACATAGGCTATTTCTAGCAGAGGCAAGGAGCAGGAAGCAAGCAACCGTAGCCACCTCAAGCCACCTCAGGGTGTGGTAACGAGAGGCAGTTCAATGAAGCTCGCGCGGTCAGGTGCGTGATAGATCCGCTGCGTGGCCTTTCGATAGTCGTCCGGCTTGGCCCAGAAGATATTGGGTACGAACGTCTGGGGATTGCGGTCGTAAAGCGGGAACCAACTCGACTGGATCTGCACCATGATCCGGTGGCCCGGCAGGAAGACGTGGTTCGCCGTCGGAAGGGCAAAGCGGTAGAGTAGGGGTTGGCTGGCAGCCAGGGGTTTGGGTGTTTCCAGGCTCTCGCGATAGCGGCCGCGGAAGATATCGGCCGAGATCATCAGCTGATAGCCACCTAGTTTGGGCTGGCTGGCCATCTCCTCAGGATAAACATCGATCAATTTGACCACCCAATCGGAGTCCGTGCCGCTGGTAGAGGCGACCAAATTGGCCACCGGTTGTCCGCTGATTTTCATCGACGCGCCTAAAACATCAGAAATGAACGCCACGACGTCCGGGCGGCCGGAAGCCTCCCGTTGGTCTTCCACCAGCCAATGGGGCCATGGGTGATCCTCGTCGTAGCCCATGGGGCGAACGGGGCGAGGGAGGTAGGGAACGGGTTTGGCGGGGTCTGAGATGTATTCGTCGAACTCCGGGTCACTGGGTTTCGGTGGCGCCAAGCTCAGCTTCAGAGCCGCATTAAGGTAGAGTAGCGCGGGGCGGATTGTGCAGCCGCTTGCGCAACCCGCCGGCCAGCGGGACAGTCGCCGCCAGATATTCGTTCCCGTTTCATAGATGATGACGGGTGGGATGTCGGCTCTGGGTGCGTCATCCTTGAGGTAGTGATCGAGGAATGGCCGAAGGATCTCGCGGCGGAAGTAGAGCCCGGTATCGCTTGCGAACCGTAAGAGGCCCAGCGTGCTGCCGTCTTCAATCTCCTGGCCATGGTTCCACGGGCCCATCACCAGGAAGACCGAGTCGTTGTTGGTGTCCTTTGGCTTGATCGCTTTGTAGACGGCGATAGCGCCGTAAATATCCTCCTGGTCCCAGAGGCTGGCTACCAGCATCACCGGCACTTTCAGCGGTTGGTCCGCCAGCACCCGGTCCACTGCCTGATCGCGCCAGAAGGCGTCGTAGCTGGGATGCGCCAGGATCTTTCGCCAGAAGCCCACCTGTTCCAGCCCGTGCAGCCGCCCCAGTTCGCCTGCCGATCCGGCTTCGAGGTACAAGTCGTAGTCGTCGAAGTAGCCCGTCCACCACTTTGCCGTCGAGGAGCGCGTCGCCTCCTGATTGTAGATGTAAGCCATGTTTTGCTGGCGGAAGGCGCCGTAGTGAAACCAGTCGTCGCCCATCCAGCCATCGACCATCGGGTTCATGGGAACGGACACCTTGAGCGCCGGGTGAGGGTTAACGAGCGCCATCAAGGGCAGAAATCCATCGTAGGAAATGCCGATGATGCCGACCTTGCCGTTGGATTCCGGAACGTTTCTCACCAGCCAGTCAATGGTGTCATAGGTGTCGGTAGCGTGATCGACCGGGGTCGGGTTCTGCGGCCCGTGAAGTGGCCGGTTCATCACATAATCTCCCTCGGAGCCGTACTTGCCGCGTACGTCCTGCACAGCGCGGATGTAGCGGCCTTCCACGATGACCTCCATGGCGTTGTCGTAGCCGTTCAGGATGGGGCCGAGGTGAGAGCTTTCGGCGTGGCTGACCTGGTGCTGAGCGTCGTAGGGCGTGCGCGTCAGGAGGATGGGTGCGCGCTGGGCGCCCTTTGGCACCAGGATAACGGTGTGCAGCTTCACCCCATCACGCATGGGAATCATCACATCGCGCTTGACGTAGTCGAAGCTGGACGTAGCGGGCTCAAACCTGGTCGGCGTTTCGCTCGGAAAGTCGGGGTACTTGGGCGCGGGCGCGGCCGTCTGAGCCGCCGCGATTTCCACAAACGAAAGCACGCCGAGCGTCGGCGCAAGCAAGGTCCAAATAAGAACACGGCCGATGGCCTTCATG
>DATJKY010000355.1:0-6257 GCA_035490955.1 Terriglobia bacterium
GGCCCGCCTGATCGCCGCCCTCGAACCCGATGACGTAGTTCTGGGGGGAGGCAACGTCAAGGAATTGGAAGAGTTGCCTCAGGGCTGCCGGCGGGGCGACAATGCTAATGCCTTCCTGGGAGGGTTTCGTCTGTGGGAGCAGGCCGATCTATGAGTATTATCCTCGAGCAAGCCGTTGTCGAAAAGATGTCAGCGGCAGCGAACTACGCTGAGATTACGGGACGGAGCTCTCCTCTGGGCGCCACGGTCGTTCCTGGTGGTGTCAATTTCAGCGTCTTTTCGCGGAACGCCTCCGGCGTGGAGTTGCTGCTCTTTGACCGGGAGGATGATTCCCGGCCCGCACGCGTCATTCCGATCGACGCCACGACCAACCGCAGCTACCATTACTGGCACGTATTCGTGCCCGCCGTGCAGCCGGGGCAGCTTTACGCCTATCGGGTGCAGGGGCTGTCTGACCCCGCCAGCGGCTTGCGGTTTGATCCCACCAAGGTTCTGCTTGACCCCTACGGGCGCGGCTTAGTTGTTCCCAACGATTACAGCCGGGACGCTGCACGCTTGGAAGGTGACAACGCCGGCACGGCGATGAAGAGCGTCGTAGTGGATCCACACGCGTACGACTGGGAAGGCGACACCCCGCTGCGCCACCCGTCCTCTCGGACCATCATTTACGAGATGCACGTAAGAGGTTTCACGCGGCACCCCAGTTCCGGGGTTTCTGAAAGAACACGCGGTACGTACGCCGGTTTGATTGAGAAGATTCCATATCTCCAGCAACTCGGCATCACCGCCGTCGAACTGCTGCCGGTGTTTCAGTTCGATGCCCAGGATGGCCCGTCCGGACGGGTCAACTACTGGGGATACGCGCCGGTCTCGTTCTTCGCGCCGCACCAGGGTTATAGTTCGCTGCGGGACCCGCTCGGCCCGGTCAACGAATTTCGCGACATGGTTAAGGCGCTGCACCGGGCGGGCATCGAGGTCATTCTCGACGTTGTCTTCAATCACACCGCCGAAGGGGACCACCGCGGGCCGACGCTGAGTTTCCGCGGTTTCGACAACAGCACTTACTATATCCTCGAGCAGGACCGCTCCCGCTACGCCAATTACAGCGGCACAGGCAACACACTCAACGGCAATCATCCCATTGTTCGCCGCATGATCGTGGACAGCCTCCGCTATTGGGTTGAAGAGATGCACGTGGACGGCTTCCGGTTCGATCTGGCCTCAATCCTCGACCGCGACGAATCGGGCAATTTAATGTCGAGCCCGCCGGTGCTGTGGGATATCGAGTCAGACCCGGCGCTTGCGAATACGAAGCTCATCGCTGAAGCCTGGGATGCTGCCGGCTTGTACCAGGTCGGTAGCTTCATCGGGGACAGTTGGAGGGAGTGGAACGGGCGTTTCCGCGATGATGTCCGCAGCTTTTTTCGAAGCGACGAGGGTTCGGTGCTACCCCTTGCTGACCGGTTGCTCGGCAGTCCCCAGATTTACGGTCACAAGGAACGCGAGGCGGAGCAGAGCGTGAACTTCGTGACATGTCACGATGGCTTCACACTCAACGACCTCGTCTCCTACAACCAGAAACACAACGAGGCGAACGGCGAAGACAACCGCGACGGCGCGAACGACAATCGAAGCTGGAACTCGGGTGTCGAGGGCCCGACCGAAGACCTTGAGGTGGAGAAACTGAGAAACCGGCAAGTTAAGAACTCCCTTACGGTGACAATGCTCTCGCTGGGCTTACCCATGATTTTGATGGGCGACGAAGTGCGGCGCACCCAGCGCGGTAACAACAACGCTTACTGCCAGAACAACGAGACCAGTTGGTTTGACTGGACTCTAGTCGCGAAGCACGCGGACGTCCATCGCTTCGTAACACTGCTCAGCGCGCGACGGCTGTTGCGAGATGAGGAGCCGGAGCGGCAACACCTCAGTCTCAACCAAGTCCTCCGGAAGGCCAATAGAGTCTGGCATGGCGTAAAACTCGGGCAGCCGGACTGGAGCGCTGGCTCTCACAGCTTGGCATTCACTGCAGAGGCCTGGAACGAGAACCTGCTATTCCATCTCATACTGAACGCTTATTGGGAGCCGCTCGCCTTCGAGTTGCCGCCTCTCGCGAACGGCAGCGAAGGCTTGTGGCGCCGATGGATCGACACTACACTCGACTCGCCGCATGACATCGTCGAATGGCAGACCGCACCAGCCTTTGAGGGCCGTAGCTACAAGGCTGGACCGCGCTCTGTGGTAATGCTCTTCGCTCGCCTGGGAGATGGAGCAAGTCCAAGTTATAACAAGAGAGGAGTTTGACGCAATGGCAAACGTCGTAAAGCGAGTCGAGCACTACGTCAAGCCGTTCCGGGTGACAAACGGCAAGAAATTCCGGCTGAGGGATTTCGACCCGGGCGACACGGCAGGCCTGAAGTCCAAAGAACAAGCCGAGGAGTGGTTGGCTAAGGGCGTCGAATGGCTCTCGGACCTCCAGGGGAAGCTTTACGCTGACAGCCGATGGGCGGTGCTGCTCATCTTCCAGGCCATGGACGCAGCCGGCAAGGACGGCGTCATTAAACACGTCATGTCAGGTGTAAACCCTCAGGGCTGCGAGGTCTTCTCTTTCAAGGCGCCCTCGGCCCTGGAGCTCGACCACGACTTCATGTGGCGTACCATGAAATGCTTCCCTGAGCGAGGGCGAATCGGAATCTTCAACCGCTCCTATTATGAAGACGTCCTGGTAGTTCGTGTCCACCCCGAACTACTGGCGAAACAAAAGATCCCCCCCGCTCTAGTTACCAAGGGCATCTGGAAAGAGCGCTTTAAGGACATTAACGCTGTCGAGCGTTACCTCGGGCGGAACGGGGTTGTGGTGAGGAAGTTCTTTCTCTATGTCTCCAAGAAGGAGCAAAAAAGGCGCTTTCTGAGCCGGCTGGAAGAGTCGGACAAGAACTGAAAGTTCTCTGCCAACGACGCCAAGGAGCGCGCGTGCTGGGACGCTTACATGAAGGCCTACGAGGATATGATCCGGAACACGGCCACGCCCCACGCCCCGTGGTACATCATCCCCGCTGACAACAAGTGGTTCACGCGACTGGCGGTGGCAGCATCGATCGTACTTACGCTGGAAGGTCTCGGTCTGGCATTCCCAAAAGTGGACGCGGAGAAGCACAAGGAACTGGAGGCCGTCCGGGCGATGCTGGAGGGAAAGCACGGCACCTCCGAGCAGGCGCCTTAGCCTTGCACACCGGACTGGAGCAAGCTGATGAACATCCTCGTACTCAACTCAGGAAGCTCGAGTTTAAAGTTTCAGGTGATTACGAGCGACCTTGAGAAGATTAAGCAGAACGCTGATGAGCGCTTGTGTCGCGGTCTGGTTGAAGGAATCGGCAGAGAAGCGATCATTACCGTGCAGACGCGCAACGGACCCAGGCAGAAGTTTACGGCTTCGCTCCCCGATATTTCGGGGGCTCTGGAGTACCTGGTCCGTTGGATCGCGTCCGACCGATCGGGAATCACAGAAGTCCAGAGCTCCGCCGATATCCATGCCGCCGGGCATCGTGTGGTTCATGGCGGCGAACTGTTTGGCGAGTCGGTTGTCATCACCGACGAGGTGTTGAAAGGAATCGAGGATTGCATCGAGTTGGCCCCACTCCACAACCCCAACAACATCAAGGGGATTCGCGCCGTGCAGCAAATCTTCGGTCAAAAACTCCCACAGGTTGCGGTCTTTGACACCGCCTTCCATCATTCCATTCCGGACTACGCTTACCTTTATGCACTGCCCTATCATCTGTATCGACGCCATCACATCCGTCGATATGGCTTTCATGGCACGTCGCACCGCTATGTGGCTTACCGCTATCGCGCGTTGCGTCAGTTGAACCGGGACCAGATCCATGTGATCACGCTTCACCTCGGCAACGGCTGCTCGGCGGCTGCCATTCGTGGTGGCAATTCAGTGGACACTTCGATGGGAATGACTCCGTTGGAGGGTCTGGTGATGGGGACGCGCTCCGGGGATATTGATCCCGCCATCGTGAATCTGATTGCGACCAAAGAGGGGCTGTCAACTAGCGAGGTGGACGCCCTTCTCAACACCCAGTCCGGACTGCTCGGCATCTCGGGCCTGACCAACGACATGCGGGTGCTGCAGGAAGAGCTGAAGGAGCACGACGACCGCCGGGTACGCCTGGCGATTGAGGTGTTTTGCTACCGGGCGAGAAAATACATCGGAGCGTTTCTCGCCTGCATGGGTGGCGCGGATGCGGTTGTCTTCACCGGAGGGATCGGCGAGAACTCACCCGACGTCCGTAGTCGCATTTGCCAGGGCCTTGAATGGGCGGGTTTGAAGCTGGACGAGAGTAAGAACCAAGAGATGCTGGGATTAGAAGGGGAAATAAGCAGCCAGGATTCCAGCCTGCACGCCTACGTCATCCCCACTGACGAGGAGCTCCTGATCGCGCGCGATACCGTCAGCTGCATTCAGGGTGAGCCGCATCCCTCGTAAGCTCCAGGGGCTGTCCGCTAGCTTTCGGAACGACGACTCGTCATGTCGTTTGGAATAAAGCCAGAGAGAGACCGTTAACTGGCATTAGGGTAAGCCACTCGTTCGACCGGTGCGACTCGAAGAGGTTTGACCGTTCCGTGCTCCCTGCAGGGGAGCTCCATGAGTAGCCGTGGGTGAAACCCACGGTGACCCCAAACCATCAAGCCGCCCGGTTGCGGGCGGTGTCTGACTTAGCAGGAGCTACAATTTCAAGTCAGGAGTGACCTATGGACAGCACTGAAAAGCGTCCGTTGATGATCGCTCGTGGTTGGATTCAGGCGGCGGCAATTGTCCTGATTATCGGCTTCTTCATCATGGGTGTACTGACTTACTACACCTATACCGAAGAACCTCCCATACCGGAGGTCGTCAAGACCACGAACGGATCAACCTTGTTCACCCACGCAGATATTATGGGGGGCCAGGAGATCTTTCTGGGCTACGGCCTGATGGAGTATGGCTCGATATTTGGCCATGGTGCATATCTCGGGCCGGATTTCACCACGGAATACTTGCATCGCGCAGCGCTCTCGAGTATCGACTTCTATGGCGGCTCCAACTCCGACACAGCGCGCAGCCGAACCATACAAGACTTCAAGACGAATCGCTATGATATTGCCACCGGTACGCTGGTTTACACGGATGCGCAAACACAGGCTTTCAACGAGTGCCAGGCCTACTATGCATCTTTCTTCGGTGAGCCTACCACGAAGTTCGGCTTGAGGCCGAACGCCATTCGAGATCCGGAAGAGATTCGCAAGCTGACCGCATTCTTCAGTTGGTCGGCCTGGGCCGCTTCTACGGCGCGCCCTGGCCATCCCTATTCCTATACTAACAACTGGCCTCCAGAGCCGTTGGTTGATAATCATGCGACAGCCGACTCCATCGTTTGGAGCGTGCTTTCGCTGATTGTGTTGCTCGGTGGAATAGGTCTGCTGCTTGCAGTCTTTGGCCGCTGGAATTTGTTGGGATGGCACGGGCGGGAGCAGCAAAGCGTGTCGTTTCGCGCTCCCGATGAGGTGCTGCTCACTCCCGCCCAAAAGGCGTGCGCCTGGTTCTTCTTCATCATGGCGATATTGTTCACCGTTCAGACCCTGCTGGGAGGAGCCACAGAACACTACCGCGCCGATCTGCAGACTTTTTTCGGCATTGATCTCGGACGGCTTCTTCCCTTTAATGTCGTCCGGACGTGGCACCTGCAACTGGCGCTCTTCTGGATTGTTACTGCCTTTCTGGCGGCTGGAATTTTTCTGGTCCCGATGATCGCAGGCCGAGAGCCGCCTGGACAACAGTTGCTTGCCTACGAGCTGCTGGGCGCTCTGGTGATTGTGGTAGTCGGCAGTCTGCTCGGAGAGTTTGGCGGAATCCAGGGCTTGATTCGCAATCCGTGGTTCGGCCATCAGGGTTTTGAATATCTCGATCTTGGCCGTATCTGGCAGGTATTGCTGACCATTGGCTTGGGCTTCTGGGCCGTGATTATCTATCGCGGGCTCCGCAACCAGCTTTCTCGCGAGCGCGCGGGCAACTTGCCATGGATCTTTTTCTTTTCAGCGCTTACGGTTCCCGCTTTCTACGCGGTGGGCTTGCTTGCGCACCCCGGACACCATTTCACAACGACGGACTTTTGGCGCTTTTGGGTGGTGCACCTCTGGGTCGAAGACTTTTTGGAGTTGTTCACCACCATCCTCGTTGCCTACGTCTTTGTGCTGCTGGGCGTAGTTCA
>DATJKY010000356.1:0-1741 GCA_035490955.1 Terriglobia bacterium
GCCTTCATGGTCTTCCCCTTCAAGCAAATGTGGTTTGTGGCGCGAAAAGGACACCTGAACGAAGGCGACCAAGCGCCCGACTTCTCATTGCAAACTTCCGACCGGAAGGCACGGGTTCAACTCTCCGCCTTTCGCGGCGAGGGACCCGTAGTGCTTATATTTGGAAGCCATGCTTGACCGCCGTTTCGCCGGGATGTTCCCGCGCTCAACAAACTGTACGAGCAGTACAAGGATCAGGCGGCGTTTTATGTGGTCTACATCCAAGAGGCTCATCCGGTGGACGGCTGGCAGAGGCCGGGTGGCGCCATGCCGCACACTCCCACCAGTGTGCCGTCGCGGAAGGCGCCCCAGATTAGGCCCCTCTGATACAAACCACGCAAAACCGGCCCGAAAAAACGCGCTAATGCCTGTGACCGACGCTCAGCATCTGGAATGCCGAAGGCCCGAATGTTGGCGGGATTGTCACACATGCCGCGACCCAGAAGACGAGCCGCCTCTTCAAGCTCGGAGCGCTGCAATTGGAGCAGCCTTAACGGAGCCAGTGTGCCGGTCTTGAAGTGATTATCCCATCCCCTAAGCTCACGATTCTTCGTAATGCTTGTTTTCATCGGTAACCCTCCAGGTTGGTGTTCAGGACAGTTCAATTGCAGCGCTGAACCAGGGGCCTGCGGTTAGGCGGGCCACGGGCTACTCCTGGCGCAGCCAAAACTGCGTACGACCAAGGAGGGAGAAGCCGATGAACCCGCGTACCCTCAGCTTCTTGCCGTCGTGCTCCACTGCGATCGAGCACTTGTAGACCTTGCCATTGTCCGGGTCGAGGATCCTGCCGCCCGACCACTCGTCGCCATCTTTCCTGAGGTCCCAAAGAATGCGAAGCCCGATCAACGGCTTGCCCTTCAGCTCGCCCTCACAACGCTCGCACCGGGGGTCCGGGTCTTTAGGATACGGGTCGACGAGTTTCTCGATTCGCCCGTACAGTTTGCCCTTCTCTTCCCAGATGCTCACCACCGACGTGGCCTTGCCCGTGGCGTCGTCGAAGGTCGTCCATCGGCCAACGGGAGACGTCTGGGAATCGGGTCCGACGCTTGGTTCTTGATGGTGGCCCAGTGCGCGCACTGGCGACAGAAGCAATCGAAACGCATAGACGCCCACGCGTCTTTCAAATTCTTGCTCCAGGCTGCCCCGGCGCGCCACTAGGCCCTCGACGTTTTCTGCCCGATTCGCCATTTCCGCCGCACCACCGGTCAGGATCGCGAACGCGAGCCATTGCTGCTCTCGCCCAATAGCCGATCACGTTCGTTTTCAAGTCGTATTCTCTTGCTTGGATGTTCAGTCGGTGCATCCTCTCTGTTCTTGATTTCAGATCGAAGAACTCCAACAGGCTCTATGGAAACAATCTTCACGCAGCACCGCTGCTTTTCTTCTTCCTGCTGACGTCACAGAGCATATCCGAATGAATGTTCAGACCGATGTTGGTCATACTGTAGAAGTGCTCACTTGCAACAAGCCAGACGATCTCAAAGATTTGAAGTTCAGAGTAATAGCGGGCCAGGCGAGAAAACGTTTCCGGCTCCACTTTTTTATCCGTGGTAAGCTCCGCCACATAGTCCAGTGCCGCGCGTTCTGCATCGCTAAAAAGGGAGCTTGTGCGGTATTGCCCGAGCGCATCGAATTTGGCTTGATTCATCGAGGTCTTGATCGTGAAATACCGGCCGATATCGATGCAGAAGAGGCAGACATT
>DATJKY010000357.1:0-6417 GCA_035490955.1 Terriglobia bacterium
CTGCGACTTCAGCATTACGTCGATCTTCTTGTCTGCCACCGCTCTCTTCAGCTTCTCCGCATTTCCCTTGAAGATGAGTGGGAATTCGTCACCACGGTTACAGAGCCGCACACGGTTTTGCTCGCTTAGGGTGAGGGCGGCTTCGACGGCACTATTGCCGGCACCGACCACTAGGATGTCTTCGTCGCTATAATGGCGTGGGCTGTACAGTCGGTGATAGACCCATTCCTGTTCTTCTCCCGGCGCGCCGAGATGGCGCGGATTGCCGCGCTGGCCCGTCGCCAGCACAACCCGCCGGGCGTGGTACTCACCTTTTTCACTGACTACACGGAAGCTTCTGTCTTTTAGGCGCTCCAGGGACTTGATCCCTTCCTGGGTGCGGACGTCCAAACCGTTCTCAGTAACGATCTGGTGCCAGCGGGCGAGAAGGTCTTCCTTGCGTGCTCCATCCAGCCAGAGTTTGCCCTTAGGTGGAGCGGCATCCGGCTCCGCGTACACCCACTTACCTTCCGGGAAGTCCTCGATGGTATTGGCGAATTTGCTCTTCTCCAGCACCACCGCCCGGAGACCTTTCTCTTTCGCCGCCAAAGCCGCATTCAGTCCTGAAGCGCCAGCACCCACGATCATTACGTCGTATTCGTTCGGCTGGTCGGCTTTCGCGTCCGGCTTGGCGGCAATGTGTTGGATGACGTCAAAACCTTGTGCCATCGCAAGCTTGATCACGGGCGCTCCAGCCAAATCTCCGATGACGTACACACCGGGGATGTTACTCTCGTTGTGCGCCTTCAGTGCGGGACGGCGCTGCAGCATGTTGGAACTGCTGAAGATCGCTTCCACCTTCTGTTGAACTTTGTTCATGTCGCTTCTATGTCTCGTATGTTTTCAATACCTGGCGCGCGTGCAACCGATCGGCGCGCGTGCAACTGATCCTGTCATTCGAGGAGGTCGCCGGGGCGACCGACGAGGAATCTGCTTTTGTCTTGAAGCGCATAACAAGCAGATTCCTCTCCCGCATGCAGGATCGGAATGGCAGTTGGGGATTTTCGTCCGTATTGGTGGTCGAACGTCCATGAAACACACTCGGCATGACAGGTAACCTCTTCGTCGGGCTGGTAACTTTACTTTGTTTCTTGCTACGTCCGGAGACCGACCCTCCTCACCTCCGGCTCTACTCCTGGGGACAGAATGGCACCGCATCCAAGGCACTGCGCGGCGGAAGGATGGTTTAGTGCGCCGCATTTTGGGCAGCGCTCAGGTGCATGGGTAGCCGCGATCTTGCCCAAGCCCACCGGTACACCGGCGGGCGCACGGACCTCTCGCCGGGGCCGGGTCAGCAGGAGAAGGTAGGCGAATGCATTGAGAACCAGGCCGAGCCCAAACCAAGCCCAGGGACTGTAGCCTACGTGCAAGGCACGGTGCGCGCAGAGGGCGGCAAAAACGAGTCCGAGGAGGACGTAAAGACCGCCGTAAATCCACACACGGGATACGCTCGGCTGATCGTTACCGGCACGATTGGCCATGCCGGGTTGGTTCGAGTCAGCACCCAGGAGAGCCCCTCCTATAGGCTTCAGCCGCATCAAATACTTTCGCGGGTTCGAAAGGAATTCACGCTCCTCATCAGCATGCACCGGGACCCGCTGTCCCTGCACCAGATAAACCGGGTCATCCGGCCCCACGGGATTGTTGCAGACGATACAGATTTCTCCGGGCTCGGCGCGGACCTTGGGTCCGACAACCACTCCGTCGATCACTACTTGATTCGAGGGTTGCGACGGCCTGCTGCTAGACGAGCCCTCTTGCGCCAGTTCTCGCGGGCTCAGTCGCGCTAGCGAAGGGTGCGCACTCCCGATCACTAGCCCAATGAACAGGAGCCGCGCCCAGCAAATCATGTTTCACCTCAACAAACTCGCACGTTACCTAAACACGGCGATACTTATTCACCAGATTTCTGCTATTCGGATGAATGTTTGATACCCAGCTTTCAATCAAAGTATGTACTCCACATTGCGAAAATGCGCAAGCTAAACCTCATCTCAAAGTCTAAAGTGGTGGACGAATTGATCAGACGACGCCTCATCGCGCGACATTTGCGGTCCCTTACATTAAATACCGCCAAGCCGTCAGAATATTCCCCCCTCCCGGAGTTTCTTGCTGGAATACTACTCTTGGACCTTGATAACGACGAGAGTCATGTCGTCGTACTGTGGGGCGTCGGCGGCGAAAGTGTCGGCCGCCTTCAGGATGCGATCTATCACTTGTTGAGCCGAAAGAGTTAGGCAAGATTTGGCAGCGTCAAGCAAGCGCTGCTCTCCCCACTCCTGATTGGTGAGGTTCATGGCTTCGCTTACGCCATCGGTGTAGGCCAGAATTACATCTCCCGGGTGGAGGGCTACCGACGCTTGCTCGTACGGAACATCAGGCATTAGCCCAATCACCGGCCCACCCAGGTCTAACCTTTCGACGCCGGAAGCTTCTTGGCGCATACGGACCAAGAACGGCGGATTGTGACCGGCGTTCACGTACGTAAGCCGCCGCGTGCCTGCTTCGTATTGGGCGTAAAAGAAGGTAGCGTACCGGCTCGCGCTGGAAGCGCCATACACCAGATGATTCAGGCGCTTCATCAGGCTGGTCAGGTTGTCGGGTTCGAGCATCGCCTGGCCACGTAACGACGCCTGGAGGCTGGCCATCATGAGGGCGGCGGAAATCCCTTTACCGGAAACATCGCCGATGGCGAGGCCGAGCCTTCCTTCGCCGAGCGGCAGGAAGTCATAATAGTCGCCCCCCACCGCCTGGGCCGGACGGCACTTGCCGTAGTAATCGATTCCCGGTACCGGTGGAAGCTCCTGCGGGAAAAGGCGCTCCTGGACCTCGCGCGCAATTTCGATTTCCCGGTGGAGTTTCTCGCGCTGCGCAATCTCTTGCGCCACTGCCGCTGTCAAGCGCGCGTTCTCCAGCGCCAGTCCCGTCTGCACCGCAACCGATCTCAGCAAGCGCAGGTCTATGCCGGAATAAGGTTCTTCGGAGCGTTTCTGGCTGAGGCTGATGAAGCCCAAAAGGTCGTCTTTGACTGTCAACGGAAGAAGCAGTTCAGCGCGGAGTTCTGCAAGCTTGCTGCGCTCCCCTTCGGTCATATCCGGTGCGCGATAAATCCAGGATTGAGGATCGTCGAAGTACACTCGCGCTGGCTCTTGGCGTTCGCGTAGCAGCCGAACCGTGGCACAAGATTCGGCAAAGCTGAGGTCCGGGATGGTACCGAACCCCAGAGCATAGGCAGGCCGGTACGGGCTGCCACCCACCAGTACGGCGACGTGTGGCACGTGCAGGGAGTCGGCTATGCGCCGCGATACGGTCTCGAGCAGCGACTCCGTCTGAAGAATGCTGCGGACTTTCTCACTCAGCTCGGAAAGGATGCTTTCCGCATTGTAGGCGTCGCGGAAGAATCGGCGGTCGATCCAGGCCTTGAGCTGTTCGATCAATCGCCTGACCCAGATCGCCACCGCCAGACTGGCACCAATGATGAAAAGGAACAGGAGACGGTTACGGGTTCGACCCAGCAAGGAGACAACCGCATAAAGGGATGCCAGGCTCAAGGCGAAACGCACCACCTGGACGGTACCTGTAGCAAAGGCATATTGCAACCCCTGGCGGATCACTACGCGAACGTCCAGTGCGCGTTGCACCACGATGACATAGGCCAGAGTAAGGGGGAACAAGCAAAGCATCACGTAGGCCGCGAGGAACAGCCAACGAGGAAAATACTCCTCCATCTGCCGGCCTTTGAGCATCGCAATGACGAACAGGATGTACAACGGTGCGAAGCTGACGACCGCGCCAGCAAGAAGCAATCGTAACCGCCTCTTGGCGTCGCGCGAAACGGCCATGGCCAGCTTGGCACCTGCACAGACAAACAAACTGGCGCCCGCTGCGAGGGTCATGCCGGCGACCACACGCCGAGGGGCTTGCAGGGGGTACTCGAGCGGGGCGACTAAGGCGAAGCGCTCCATCCTGCCCAGCGACAGTGCGATGTCGACCAGGGTGTACAACGCGAGCGGCGCAGCCAGCCCCCATTTCAACCACTCCCACCAGCGCCAACGAGTGCCGGAAGGAAAAGCTTCGGGGAAGTAAATCCCCAGCAGCACCATCCAAACGGGCCAGGCCGAATGGAAGAACGTGTGGTAGACTTCAGCCAAGTCGCGGACGCCGCGCCCCCAGCCCTCCAGGCCCGGCTCCCAAAGTGTCGCCAAGCAAAGCAACAGAGCCAGCAGCAACCACGCCCGAGAGTCGCGCGGGCGGGCCGCCGCCACCCAGAAACCGAGCAATATGCAAAACGCCGGCATCGCAACAAAGAGCGTGAGCGCCACTGCTAGAGCTACCTGGCGCTTTGCCTCGAGGACAAGCGCCACGGAGCGTTCAGACCCGGGAGACTGACTGTCCCCGGCTCGCACGGTAACGCCGAGTAGGTCGCCTGCATGCGCCTTGGCCATCTCTTCGCCGTAAACTGCCGTGCCCCTAAGCGGTCGTCCGTTCACTGCCAACAGGTTGTCACCCTCCCGGAGCCCTGCGTGCTTGGCTTCAGGTGACAGGAATCCGACAACTATTGCTGATGTCGGCGGACTGGGTTGTACAAAAAGGACGAACGGCCAGGCAGCAGCGTCCCCCTGGCCAAACCACCCAGGAAACTGCCACTTCAGGAAACGCACCTGATAGGCGACGGCGGCGATGAACACAGCGCCGAGTGCGACATAGCTGGCAATCGGACGCGCTGCAAGGGGGGGGCGAGTGTGCATGGGCTTCAGGCGAACTTTATCAGATTCTTTGACGCATGGGGAGCAAGCCTTCTTGTCCTTTATCTTGCCCTAGCGACCTTCAATCACACGGGGCTTCACTCGTGATGTCAAGCAGTTTGCGTGAAAATTGCGTGAAAATGTCAAAGCTCTTTAGAAATGTCCCCTTTTCTCTCGATCTTTGTTGTCGTTCTGCTTGCCCTGTGTTGACTCTGTGCGTATAACCGTCGTACCCGGGTCGCCACTTTTGAGGTGCGAAATGAAACCGCCGGATGCTAAGAGCCGCATTGCGCCGAAGAATATTCTGTTGGCTACGGATTTTACGCCCCAATTCACCGGGCCACAGACGATCGCACTTAACTGGGGATGAAGTCGAGAAGGGTTGGTCGCGAATTAGGATTCGCGACAGCCAATACGCGCGCTACCTGTCAGAATGGGCTATAATCCTGCGTAAGGCACTCGGCTGCTGAGGAGGGCGATTCAGGAAACCTCGAAACGCAACTCGGCTCCAGTTAACTCGAAGTCAAGGTGCACGAGGGGCGATGATTATGACCAGAACAGCAAAAAACTGGTGTTCAGTCCACAAGCGAGCCCGGTGGAGGCGCAGGTAGCAGCGGCAAAGGCATAGCGTGCACTGATGGCCGTCAAGTTTCGCGACTATTACGAGACGCTGGGCGTTCCTCGGGATGCGGCCGAAGATCAGATCAAGAAGGCATACCGGAAGCTCGCCCGCAAGTTCCACCCCGACGTGAACCCAGGGGATCAGACGGCGGAGGAGCACTTCAAAGAGATCAACGAGGCTTACGAGGTCCTTTCCGACGCCGAGAAACGCAGGCGCTATGACGACCTGGGCGCCGAGTGGAAGGCCGGGATGGACTTCACTCCGCCTTCCGGATCGCCAGAGACGTTCCATGTACAGGTTAGAGACCTGGGCGACCTGTTCCGAGGCGGCGATGGTGTCGGTGGCTTCAGCGACTTTTTTGGTGCCCTCTTCGGAAGCCGCCGCCGGGGCGGCGTGGGTGTTAGCTTTTCCAGGAGGGGCGGCGACGTCGAGTCGGAGGTCTCGCTGACGCTGGAAGAGGCGCACCGCGGCACGAGCCGCACCGTCCGCCTTCCCGTGGAAGAGCCCTGTTCGGCCTGCGGCGGCTCCGGAGAGAAGGACAAGAAAGCCTGCCCCGTCTGCGGCGGACGCGGTAGCCAGACTAAGCTCGAAAGCTTTACCGTGAATATTCCCAGGGGAGTCCATGATGGATCTGTGATTCGCGTGCCAGGCAGAGGTGGCGCGGGCTTAGGAGGCAGCCCGCGAGGTGATCTCTACCTGCATGTTCGCATTCAGCCTCACCACCGCTTCCATCTTCGGGATGGCACCGACACAGAATTGGAGCTGCCTATCGCTCCCTGAGAGGCTGTCCTTGGGGGCACGGCAAAGGTTCCGACGCTGGACGGACCGGTTGAAATACGCATTCCGCCGAATAGCCAGGCTGGTCAGATCCTGCGTTTGAGGGGCAAGGGCTTGGCGACATCGGGCGGTAGCCAGGGCGATCAATACGTCCGGCTCAAGATCGTTGTGCCTCCGAAGGCAACTGAAAAGGAAATCGAGCTGTTGAAGAAGCTCTCGGCCGAATCGAGCTTC
>DATJKY010000358.1:0-10775 GCA_035490955.1 Terriglobia bacterium
GTCTTTGCTGCAACAACTTCCCGGGCGCAGAACCGCTCGCCCATCGCCGAACAAATTGCCAAGACCTATGGTCTCGATTCGTTTGGCCAAATCGAGGGGATCCGCTACACTTTCAACGCGGATTTGGGCAAGGTCAAAGTCTCTCGATCTTGGGTCTGGGAGCCCAAGACGGGCCAGATCTCCTACGAAGGGAAAGACAAAGCGGGTAAGCCGGTGAAGCTTACGTACCTGCGCTCTCAGCTCAGCGGCCAGGACGCTATGGTGAAGGACGAAATTGATCCCGCTTTCTTCAACGATCAGTATTGGCTGCTCTTCCCCCTGCATCTTTCCTGGGACAGCAGCGCCGAAGTGGAAGAGACGGGCAAGCAGAAGCTGCCGCTGGGGAAGGGTTCCGCCACCCGAGTGGTCGTGAAATATCCGTCGGAGGGCGGCTACACGCCCGGCGACACTTGGGAACTCTTCGTCGGCGCCGACAACCGCATCCAGGAGTTTATCTTCCATCGCGGCGGAAGCAAAAAGCCAGCTGTCGTCGTCGCGGCGTGGGAGGATTATAAGAAGGCCGGCCCTCTCCTTATCTCACTGGATCACCGCGGGACAGGGGACGGCAACCCGCTGCGGGTATTCTTTTCGGATGTGTCTGTCAAGCTGGTGGGCTCAAACACCTGGGCGAACGCGCAATAAACAAAGGACGGGCTCATCTGACTCCTAACCTGGTCTATCTGCCGATCGGGCGTGCGTGTGGGTAGCCCAAAACCTGAGCGCATCCGCGACAAGTTTTCGGGTCAACTCTTGAATATATAATTGATAAGTTAATATTTTTATGGTACCTTAAATGGTGAGGAAAAAAGTGCTGGGTGCTGTGGCGGGCCTCTGGCTGATCCTGAGCGTGTCCACATCTTTTGCTGCACGAAGGGGGTGAGTGTGAAGAGCCTCGAACAGGCGCGCCCCACCTCAGTCCAAGCCAACGGCCTGGGTTCCAGAACCCGTTCGCGTTCTGGCCGCGAGCCCTGAAAGAGCGAGAGATTACGAAAATGAACCAGCAAAGCCGGAATCTCACGTAGAATCAGTGACATTCATTTGTGTGTTGCTTCCTACTGTGGTGTCCGCATAATTCTTGATAGTCATCGTGTGTGCCGAGCCCCTCACCCGGCTCTCCCGCGACTGCGGGATCGCCACCCTCTCCGCCAAAAGGGGCGAGGGGTTGTCCAACAATTACGCGGGACAGGACACTGCCATCCCAAAGAAACCGGTAGACCGTAGACTGTATAAGGCAGATCGGGAGGACATAAGTCAAAATGAAGGTATATCCAACGATCTTATTGAAAAGAAAGGACGGCGGATTTGGCCGTTTGGGATAATCCGACGATGTTCCTGAAAACAAAGGACCAATTTGACTCATCCAACTATGTTGTTGAAAATAAATGACTACCTTAAATACCCGAAAAACAGATGTACCCCTGTGCCGCAGCGAGGGGGAAGCCCGCCAAGCGCTGGAACGGGTGCGGAACTGGACGGTGTAGCCGGTCTTCGTAGAGGCCGCCTTTAGGCGGGCATACCGTCGACTCTAAATGCCGGGCTAAAGCCCGCCGCTACGAGAACTGTCCGAGGTCGAATTTTTCAGGAGCCTGCTAAACTAAACTAATCTAGAATTCAGAGACCATCAGCCGATCCAGTATTCGTCGCGTCGCCCCGGATTCTTCTTGTAGGACCTGCCTCGCTCTTAGGCCCAGCTCTTCACGGCGTGCGGCGTTTCCGAAGAGTCCGGTGCATTCGGCTGCCAACTGTGCAGGACTCTGTATTTGAATGGCAGCCCCTGCTCTTAGAAAACGCGCCGCCGCATCGCGAAAGTTTTGCATGTGCGGTCCGAAGAGGACGGGCTTGCCCCAAAATGCGGGTTCCAGGAGGTTGTGGCCTCCGGTGGGAACAAGGCTGCCACCGATGAATACAACATCCGCCGTCTGAAAGAGCCCGGCCAGCTCGCCGATGGTGTTCAGCAGCAGGATCTCAGGTGAGGCAAGCTGGGATACCAGTTCCTCTCGGCCGGTCTCCAGGGCCGTGCGGCGCACAAACCTTCGTTTCTGATCGGACAGCAGTTGGGCTACCTGCTCGAACCGCACGGGGTGACGCGGAGCGAGAATCAAGAGGGCCTGGGGATACTGGTTTAGGATCTCCTGCCAAGCTCGGAGCACCAGCGCTTCCTCCTGCGGCATTGTGCTGGCCGCGACCAGCACGGGCCCGCGTTTGGCCTCCTGGAGAACGCTCTGCAGCTGCCCTGCCAGTCCTCCACCTGGCGGGGGGGCGCCATCGAACTTTAGGTTCCCCGCCGCAAGGACCCGCTCTGGCGGGGCGCCGATCTGCCGAAATCGCTCGGCGTCGATTTCCGTCTGGGCAAAGACGGAATCGACGTTCTGGAGGACGCGCCGCATGAAGGGCCGGATCAGGCGGTAACCGCGGAAAGAACCGTCGGAAAGCCGGGCATTCACGATCACAATTCGGCATCCGAACTCATGCGCGGCACGCAGCAGGTTTGGCCACAACTCCGTTTCGGTGATGATCAGTAACGTCGGCTGCAGCCGTCTGAGTGTTCGTGTCACGCACACCTTCCAATCCAGCGGAAGGTAGAATCGGCCGGCCACGTTGGGTAAGCGCGCCTCACCGGCCTCGCGCCCCGCCGGGGTGATGTGACTGAGGAAGATTTTTCGATGGGGATAGTGCTTTTGGATTTCGCGGACTAGTCCCGATACGGCCAGCGTCTCGCCCACCGATACGGCATGCACCCAGATGGTTCCGCCGACTTTCGATCCCGCGGGTTGCTGGAAGTCACGAGGCAGGTTACCCAGTCTTTCCCGCCAGTAGGCGCTCGAACCGGCTCGGCCGCGATGTTGCCACAGATAGTAGGGCGCCATCAAGAGTGCGCCGAATGAAAACAACAAGCTGTAGACCAGAAACATCAATCGAGGTCGATTTCTCGCGTGGGCCGAGTGACGGGTTGGTCCTTGGTTTTCCTGAGGGCCTCCTCAAACCTCCGTTCGAGGAGCTGCGACTTAATTCTTTCCTCTTCCGCGCTTTGCCGGAAGTGGGACTCTCGTTGCGCCGCTTCCCTCCTAAGGAGTTGGCTGGCACGAGCGAGATCTCTGGACCGGGGTTGAGGCGAAGGGGGCGGTTGGTGAGCAACGACCCGGCGGAGTTCGGCATCTATTGTCAGGCGCGCCCGGCAGCAGGGGCAAATCAACTCCATGGACGCACGCTGGTTATCGCTCATCACAACCTCAAACTTTGCTCACGGGAGAACAGGCGCAGGACGTCATAGAGACGGCTCTCAGTGCCGCAGCACAGCCTGCGCGGTGGAGCCCACCTCTCCACTCTTCGGTACGACGTCACCCGCGTCCAACGTAATCCTACGCGCGTAAAACCGAACATGTCAATTCCGATCTCAGGACCTGTCAGTGGGCACTCTAGACTGGCAGAAGAGGCTGAGCGCCGCGCCTGGCACCACGACCGGCCGTTTATACCACCCTGTACTTTTCCCACATCAAACGTCGGAAGCGGGGAGCGTAGATCAGATCGTAGGTCGGGCCCTTATCGGGGAAAAGGCTAAGCGCGAAGCGGCGCGTGCTAGCAACCAACTCCGCCGCCTCCTCTACCGGGACGTCTGATTGCCAAAGTACACTGGTAACAAGGTCTACCACCACCTGCAGGCGTCGCACCCGGCGACTCTCTTCCAGGATTTCCGCTTCACTCGCCATTTTCGTCTCCCTGTTTGACGGTGGCCAGGGACCAGAAGAACTTCTCCCCATCAGTATTTTGTTCCGAAGGGCTATTATAGACTAGCAGGTTGCTGAAAAAAGGGTGCTGTCGTGCTGATCCCCGTAGCCGCGGCAGAAGCATCCGCGTGATCTGATTGAAAAGTGCGGAAAACAGATCCCTCTCCCGCATTCGGGATCGGGATGACACGATCCGAGGCTTTCTCACCAGCCTGCCAGCACGGATAGCACGGAGTGGCGCGCGATCTGCCGCCTCAACGGATAGGAGTCATCTGTTGTTGCTGGTCCCGGTCTCGGGTCCCAATGAAACCAACTGCGGACAAAGAGCGACGGCGTGGCGGCCGACTCTGGCGGAACGTCGGTCGGGTTCTGAAGGAGTCGTGCATCGGATTCTACGACGATGACTACCTCACTACCTCGGCCTCGATCGCGTATTATTTCTTGCTCTCTCTTTTTCCTCTCCTGCTCCTAGTGCTGGGTCTGAGCGGTATCTACATTCGCCAGCACAACCTTGCTGGCCGGCTGGCGGTGGTGCTTCAGCGCGTCTTGCCCATGGATCCGGATTTCATCCTGGAGAACCTGAAGGGCATCTCCCAAGCTTACGGGCGCGTGGGTTTCGCTTCGTTTCTCCTTCTATTGTGGAGTTCGGCGGGCGTGTTTCTTCCCGTCGAGAAGTCTCTCAACCGCGCCTGGGGAGTAGAGAAAGAACGAAGTTGGATTCGCCGGCGACTGCTGGCCTTGGAGATGACGCTGCTTACGGGCTTCCTTATCTTGGCGACCACGGCCCTGGTGGGTGTCGGGCGCTACGTGCACCACTGGCTGCCGCAGGCAACGGCGTTCTTTCCCAGCATCACCTATCGAGGGCTGTTGGCGCTGGCCAGCTTCGTCCTGACGCTCGGGATGTTCATGGTTCTCTTCAAGACCCTGCCCAACCGCTCGATGCGACTGCGGGAGATTTTTCCCAGCGCCTTCCTCACGGCGATCCTCTGGCAACTGGCGCGTTCGGTCTTCAACCTGTTGCTACCGCGCTTCAACTATCGCCACGTGTACGGTTCCATCGGAGTAGTTGTGGCATTGATGACGTGGGCATACGCCGCCTCCGCCTTGATGCTTTTTGGCGCCCGCGTCTCCGCTGCCCTCTATCGAACGGTGCAGAGAAAAGTAGCGGCGGAGGCCGTGGCGCAAGCTACGGCTTTCAATCCCCGCGCCTAAACAGCCTGCGAAAACGGTGTTGCGCGCACTCCGGAAGGGCGGGGCTTCAGAGTCTGTGTGAAACCCATCCTCTGGGCGCTTTTCGTAGCGGCGGCCTTCAGGGCGGCACACTCTCTTCAAGAAGATGCCCGTCCCGCATGCGGGACGGCCTCTACGAGAGGCAAACTCGGTTTTTCACACAGACTCTGAAGCCCCGCCTTCCGAGGCCCTGAAGTAGCATTGTTCCGCAGCCTGGGAAGCCAAAAAGGATTCGCTGCGGGTTCTTCACGAACCACAATTTGTGCCGCCCTTCTGCAGCCCTGTCCTTGCTTTTTTGGTGCGCCTCGGCGCACGATTTGGTGTAAGTCGAGCCCCTACTATTTCCACCTCCCCCTCCGCACTGCTGGGCCTGGCTTCGATGGTGAATCCGGTCATGGACTTACAGGCGGAAGCGAGAGATCTGTGGTTTGGCAATCAGCCTGCTTTCTGAAAGGGTGAACCTGAAAGGAGGTTCTGAATTATGAATAAGATGTTCGCAACGCTCGCTACTTTGGTTCTCGCCCTGACCTTGGGTGCGCCTACGTTGGCAACCGCTCAGGAAGGGCAGACGGCTCCGGCCACGCAGAGCAAAGCTCCGGCGGCGAAGAGCTCGAAGAAGTCAGCAAAGAAGCACTCCAAGCAAGCAAGCACAACCACGGAAACCAAACCAGCCGCAACTGCACCAGCGGCCGCGCAGAAACAGTAAGCGCTGGTGGGCTTGATCGACTCATACATACGTTCATACCGAACCCCCGGGCCATCACACCCGGGGGTTTCTTATTTATTTTGGAAACGCCCGCGCTCAACACGGTGAAGTAGAATGGCCTTTTGCCCCACACCCGCCTTAGTTTACCAGGCTGATGGGAAAGGGTGCCTCTCATGCTGAACGCAGCGAAGCATCTGCTTTGCCTCATTAAAAACATACGAAAAGCAGATCCCTCGCTTCACTTGGGATAACATGATCGGAGGCTTTCTTAGCAACCTGTTAGCTTAGGGCCAGCAGGGGAACAACCGTGGGAAAACGCGGACGGCGGTCTTTTCTCGAGCAGAACCTGCGGCGAGCGAGCCTGGCATTGGCGAGCGCGCTCTGCCCGAGCGGTAGCCGCAATGGCCGCGAGTTTGCCAACTCTTCCAGTCTCTCGTTTCCGGATCCGCCCCAGACCGCTCCTCCCTTTAAGCTCGGACTGGTTACCTACGAACTCGCCCAGGGTTGGGATGTCGATACCATCATCAGGAACTGTGAGGCCACCCGATTCGAGGGCGTCGAACTGCGCACGACACACCAGCACGGCGTGGAGCCATCGATCTCGAAAGAGCGGCGGGCAGAAGTTCGCAAACGTTTCGAGGGGTCGCGCGTGCGCCTGGTGAGCCTGGGCTCCACCTGCGAATACCAATCCCCAGACTCCAACGTGGTGAAGCGTAATATCGAGGAGACGCGCAGGTTCTGCGAACTGGCTCGCGACCTTGGCTGCATGGGAGTAAAGGTACGCCCCAATGGCTTCCCACCCGGCTCTGACCACACCCAGGTGCTCGAACAGATCGGCCGAGCACTCCACCAATGTGGCGACATCGCCCGCGAGCAGGGAGTGGAAATTTGGCTGGAGGTACATGGCGAGGAAACGGAAAGGCCACCCAATATTCGTCGCATCATGGAGGTGTGCAACCACTCCAGTGTAGGTATGTGCTGGAACTCGAACGACAACGACATTGTTGAGGGCTCGGTGAAACCGAGCTTCGAGCTGCTCAAACCCTGGCTGCGCAGTTGCCACATCAACGAACTCTGGCGGACGTCGTCGCCTTGGGGTGCCTCTGACGACGACCAGAGCTCCAGGATCACCACATCCGGATTCCCGCAATGGAAGAAGCTCTATCCCTGGCGGGAGCTCTTCACACTGTTCCGCAGCGCCGGCTACGACCGCTATACGTTCGCCGAAATCCCGGCAAGCTGCGAACCACTCCGTCTCATGCACTACTATCGGACGCTCTGGGAATATCACACAGCATGAAAACCAATCCGGGGCCCAAGGATCAAGACTCAGCGTGATAGTATGGTGCGCAGGGATTAATCAATCCGAAGGAGGAACTGATGTTGAGTCAATACATTTCACGACGCGAGTTCATGGAACGATCCGTAGGAGGAGCGGCAGCGGCTGGGGTGGCGTGGGGAGCGGCCATTCGCAATTCGAGCACTTCTCCGAACGAAACGATCACCATGGGAATCATCGGGGCTGGAATCCGCGGCCTTGAGAACATGCAGTCCATTCTCAACGTCAAGGGGCATGTGGCTATTGTTTGCGACCTGTATGACGGCCACTTGCGCCGCGCGCAAGAGATCCAGGCGAGCACGCCCACCACAAAGGACTACCGCCAGGTGCTCGAGCGTAAGGATGTTGACGCCGTCATGATCGCAACCTCCGACCACTGGCACGCGCCCATTGCCATCGAGGCCATGAAGGCCGGTAAGGACGTCTACTGCGAGAAACCGATGACCCACACCATTCCACAAGCGCTGGAGTTGGTGAAGGTATCCAAAGAGACCGGGCGCCTGGTTCAAGTCGGCAGCCAGAGCCTGAGCATGCAGTCCACGCACAAAGGCAAGGAATGGGTGGACAGCGGCCAGATCGGAACAGTCTACAACATCCAATGCGAGATCTACCGGCCTGACCCGATTGGCGCCTGGAAATACCCGGTGCCGCCCGACGCTTCGCCCCAGACTATCGATTGGGACCGCTACCTGGGCAGCGCGCCCAAGCGGCCCTTTGATGCCACTCGCTTCTTCCAATTCCGTAACTGGTGGGACTACGGCACGGGCATCGCCGGGGATGAATACGTTCACCTGCTCTCGCGTGTTCACTACCTAATGAACGTGCAGTATCCAGTGAGTGCCGTCGCGAACGGCGGCATCTACCACTGGACCGGTGATCGCGACGTACCCGACATTCACAACACACTCTATGACTATGGCAAGTTCCAGGTGGTGGTGCTCGCGAACCTGGTCTCGAACTTCGATGGTGGCGAGATTGTCCGCTTCATGGGCGACAAGGGCACCGTGGTGCTCACGGAGGAGTCAGCCAGCCTGCTGCCTTATGACGAAGAATGGGGATACAGCTATCCTCTTGAGTCTTGGCCCAAAGACTTGAAGCTCCAGTTTATCGCCGCGCACAAGAATGATCCCACGGCAGACGTTGGCACCTATCGCAAGCAGCCCCACCGCAAACCCCAGAACTTCCCACAGACAGCCGAAGGCACGGAAGACCATTTCCGCAACTTCTTTGCAGCCATCAAGAGCCGCCAGCAGCCCATTGAAAACGTGGATTTCGGGTGCGGCACGGCCGTGGCATGTCACATGGCCAACATTTCTTACAAGGAGAAGAAGCGAGTCTTCTGGGATGCGCAGAACATGGAGCTGAAGTCCGAAGCGGTGAACGGAGTTTCCTAATTCTCAGCGATTGTACTTGGGCGTGATCCCGCGCACGCGCTTCCACACCGCGTCGCAGCGTTCGAGTGTAGCTTGATCAAGCGGGCCGCCTTCGCCGGCCTTAAGGTTTTCTGCCAATTGATCCGGCCGCGACGCCCCCAAAATGACAGAGTCTACCTGTGGCTGGCCCAAGAGCCACTGCAGGGATAGCTCGATCAACGTCTTGCCTGCGTCGCGGGCAATCGCTTTCAGCTCATCCACCGCGGCAAAATAGTCGCCGTGCCAGTAGCGGCCGAGGTAAAGCGGATTGTTATCGAAGCGGCTGCCGGATTCGGGTTTCGAATCGCGAGTGTGTTTCCCGGTCAACAGTCCGCCGGCCAACGGGTTGTAAGGAATCACTGCTACTCCGAAGCGCTGGCAGAAGGGTAGGTACTCTTCCTCGATACCGCGCGCGAGCAGGTTGTACATGGGTTGCGACGCGTACAGAGGCTTGAAACTGCTTTTTTCACACCGCCAAAGGATCTCACATACCTGCCAGGCAGCGTAGTTGGAGACGGCCGGATAGCGAACTTTGCCCGCGCGCACCACTTCGTCCATGGCAGAAAGCGTTTCTTCCAGGGGCACGTCGTAATCGGGCTGGTGCAGGTAGTAGAGATCAACATAGTCGGTCTGCAGGCGCTTAAGGCTCGCATCCAGCGCTTTCAAGATGGCACCGCGCGAGAGGCCGACATCTTCCGGGTTGTCGTTCCATCGATGCCGGACCTTACTCGCCAGAATGACACCCTGCCGCCGGCCGGCTAGAGCGTTGCCGAGAAGACTCTCGGCCACGCCTTTGTTATACATGTTGGCGGTATCGAAAAACTGGATCCCAGCATCGAGGCACTGGTCCACCATGCGCGTGGACGTCGTCTGGTCGGCCTGCGAGCCAAAGGGCATAGTGCCAAAAGAGAGCCGCGAGACTTTCAGATTAGTATGAGGGAGAATTCGATATTCCATGCGAACCTCACGCGCTTATCATCGAGCGCAGAAACAATGCAGACTCTTTGATCTCTTCCAATCCGTTCAAGCCATCTTCGATCGAGATCCAGCCTTGATAGCCGACTTCGCGTAAGATCTGAAAGATGCGCGGATAATTGTTCAGCCCTTTGCCGACCACGCCGTGCGCGAGGATGCCCGCGTAACCGAGGGACTCTTCCACACGACGCAGTTCTTCGAGCGTGTGGCCGGGTTGGAGATACCGATCGCTGGCATGCATGGTCACAACCCGGTTTTTGACCCTCTCCAAGAGGCCAATCGGGTCTTCGCCGGCTAGGATGGCGTTGGAGGGATCGTACTGCACGCCGAACCAAGGCGAGTCAATCCGGTTCGCAATCTCCAGGAAGACGTCACTCCGTTGCGCGAACTCCGGATGCGCCCAGTAGTTGTCCTTGTAGTGATTCTCCATCGCAAGGACGACGTTCCGCTCCGCCGCATAGTCCAGAAGTGCTCGAATGCACTCGACAACCCAAGCCACGCCCTGTTGGCGGGAGACTTCGGGGCGTCGCTGGCCAGACAAGACGCGACAGAAGCAACCGCCGAGACGCGCGGTGACATCGATCATTCGTTTTTGGTGCTCGACCTCCCGGCGGCGCTCACCGGCGTCAGTCTTCGTGAAATCGGAAGAGCAACACAGCATGGGCATTTCGAAGTTGCGCCTTCGAAGAGCCGACCGCACGTCGCTGAGGTACGCCTCATCAAGGCTCTCGAGGAAACCATCGTACATTTCCAACCCATCGACCGGCAGATCAGCGGCCATCTCGATCCACTCGAAAATGGTCATGGTGCGGTCGACTACGAGCTGGTCCATGAAACACTTGGGAAATGCCGCAAGCTTCATGAGTGCGAATTCTAGTTTCTGAGCTCTGAGTTTCGAATTCTGAAGCCTTAAATCTTATCTTGATGAGAACCCATCGTAAAGGAAGATGTCGATGGCAGACCTTTATCAGAGCCTATCCCATTCGAAGTGGGACTGCAAATACTACGTGGTGTCCTTGGCCACGAGTGCTTGGGCTTTGGTCCGCCCCATTTGCGGGGCCAGCAGCATGGCCGCTTTTTCGGCGAACACTGCGCCTCGAGTTGCGTCGATATTGGCCCGCATGCGGCTGGCGTCCACGGTGAGCCCCTCGATCGCATCCGCGACCGCGGTGAGCGTGCTGCCGGTAGCCTGGATCGCTCCCGCCACGATGGGCCACTCCGACTGCCACCCGCCCGTAGCCCGCTCGTGTTCCTGGGGCATGGATGCGAGGAACGCAGCCACCAGTCCCGGCACGCGAGCGGCGGCAGCGAGAGCGACAACAGATCCGGAAGGGTTGCGCTTGTTCGGC
>DATJKY010000359.1:0-3535 GCA_035490955.1 Terriglobia bacterium
TTCAGGCCCATTCTGCTTTTTGGCCAGTTCCTCCCTCACCTGCGCTCACAATACGCGGAGCAGTACAACTTCACGGTGCAGCGTCAAATCACCCAGGATCTGGTTCTGCAAGTCGGCTACGTGGGCTCGCAGGGCCATCGACTGCTCGTCACTCATGACCTGAACTACGGTAACGCCCAGACCTGCCTCGACATCATCCAGATTCAGGGAAGTAGCGCTTGTGGGCCCTTTTTCGCAGATAGCTCTTTCTTCATTCCCGCCAACACTATTCCGGCGGGGGTCACCCTCCACCTGCCCTACGGCTCTGTGCCGACGGTCACGGGTCCCAACAACCCGGACATAACCTTGGTTGGCCTTCGGCCCTATTCTTCCCCCTTCTGCCAGCCGACCACGGGTGCGAACTGCCCGCCGGATGGAATACCTGTGCTCAGCAGCATCTTTGCTCAGGACACCATCGGGAATTCGAACTACAACTCTCTCCAGGCCAGCCTCGAAAAACGCTTCTCCAAAGGCTTGCAGTTCCAACTCGCTTACACCTGGAGCAAGTCCTTCGATTACGGCTCGAGCTTCGAGGACATCTTGAATCCCCTGGATTTCGCCCGCAGCTACTCGCTGTCCCAGTTTGACGCGCGGAACCGCTTCGTCTTCAGTTACGTCTGGCAACTGCCGGTTCCCCAGTTGCGAGGCCTAGCTGGAAAACTGGCGGACGGGTGGCAGCTCTCAGGAATCCTAACGTTCCAAAGCGGATTTCCGATTCGCATCTTTTCTTCCGCCGACACCGAGCTTGAAAACAGCTTTGACTTTCTCCTGCCGGGACAGCCCGATTTGGTAGCTCCATTCAGAACTCTGAACCCTCGCTCTCCCGGCCACCTGGCTTTTGATCCTTCGAGCTTCGCCACGCCCGCCCTGGGAACCATTGGAAATTCTCCCCGTACACTTTGCTGTGGCCCCGGCATCAACAACTTTGATTTTGCGTTTCTGAAGAACACATCCATCACAGAGCGCATTCAGACCCAGTTCCGCGCTGAGTTCTTCAATATTGCGAACCATGCTCAGTTCGTTAATCCGAGCGCCGCAGCCGGCGCCTCGGGCGATTTTAATTCTTCCACTTTCGGGCAGGTGGTGCGGGCGCGCGATCCGCGGTTGATTCAGTTTGCGCTGAAATTGATTTTCTAAGGGCTCCGAAGGGAGGACTGCCTCAGCCCAGCCGAGCGGCTCATCGGCGCTAACTAAGTTAAGGCGGAAGTCGACCCTCTCGTTTGTTGCCCTTTCCGGGTTGCCCGAAGGGCAACACCATGAGTAGCCGTAGGTGAAAGCTGCCCTGAAAATAGGGGCTAAGTGCTGCGTTTTCAGTAGGAGCCTCTCTTCGGCGGAAGCCCCCATTTTCATGCTTTGCGGGTGTCGCGAAGCGACATGACAGACTACGGAGTTGGAAAGCACCAAGAAGGATCTACCATGTACCCTGACTTGCAGAAAGAGATTCAGACTTTCGAAAAGCGGACCCCGCGCTCTCGCGATGCGCATCAAAGGGCTCTGCGCAGCCAGCCTCTGGGCGTGGGCAGCAACTTTCGCATCTACGACCCATATCCAATATTCGTGCGGGACGCGGTAGGCACGCGCTTGCACGACCTGGACGGGAACGAGTACATCGACTTCAACCTTTGCTTTGGCGCGTTGATGGCGGGGCACTGCCATCCGGCTGTAGTCCGCGCAGTGGAGTCGCGGCTGAAGACCGGAACCATGTTCGGCATGCCACACGAGCTCGAGGCGGAGCTTGCCGAAGAGATCTGCGCACGTTTCCCCGTGGAACAGGTGCGCTTCGGAAACAGCGGCACGGAAGTGACGATGCACGCTATCCGCCTGGCGCGTGGCGCTACCGGGCGCGACCGGATTATCAAGGTGGAGGGCGGTTACCATGGCGTTCACGACTCCGTCCTGGTGAGCGTGAAGCCCAAGGCTCCCCAGTTTGGCGACCCGGAAGCTCCTCTCCAAGTCCCCGCGAGCGCCGGCGTGCCGGCGCTGACCGTCCAGAACACGCTGGTGGCCCCATTCAATAACCTATCGGCCACAGAGAGGCTATTTGAGAAGCATCCCGCTGAAGTGGCAGCCGTCATCGTCGAGCCTATCATGATGAACGTCGGCATCTGCATGCCGGAAGAGGGCTACTTGCGGGGGTTGCGAGAACTGTGCACGCGATACGGAGCGCTCCTCATCTTCGATGAGGTGAAGACCGGGGCGAAGCTGGCGCGTGGTGGAGCTTGCGAGTATTTCGGAGTGAAGCCCGATTTGGTCTGCCTCGCCAAATCCATCGGCGGCGGGTTTCCGCTGGCGGCCTATGCGGCGCGCAAGGAAACGATGGACGCTATCGCCCGGCACAAGGTCTTTCATGCCGGCACTTACAACACCAATCCGCTGGTGATGGCGGCGGGTCTTGCCACTTTTCGAGAGGTTCTTACGCCGGCTGCCTACGAACACGTCAACCGGCTGAACCGGCGCTTGGTGGAGGGGCACGAGCGTATTGCCCAGAAAAACGGATTGACCGCCTATGCGATTGGCGCGGGTGCGAACGGAGCTTTAATGCTTTATCCCAAGCCGCTGCGAAACTACCGCGACTGGCTGGCAATTGATGTCGACCTGTGGAAGCACTACTGGTTCGGTATGGTGAACCGCGGAGTGCTCTGCCAAGCCCATTGGTGGGACGAGCAATGGACGATTTCCGTGGCGCACACAGAAGCTGATATCGACCGGCACATCGAAGCGTTCGCCGAGGTTGGCCGGGCGCTGGCCCGCGCGCAGCAGGAGCGATTTGCCGCCGTGTAGCACCCAAGTTGCCGGAAGGCTCCGAAGAGCAAGTGGGTAGCGCAGACTTTCGTTTCTCAGAAAGCTTCGGCTTGTCCTATCCTGAAGAAGAGACGCAGAGTTCGAAAAGCATGAACTCTGCGCTACCTTTTATCCGTTTAGCCGTTTTTTTCCCCGTAGCCTGTCCTCCATGAATGACTCTCCCCACCTTCGTCGCGTCCTTGGCCGATGGGACCTCGTCCTCCTGTTCGTCGTGGCAGTCTTCAATTTGAACGTTGTGCCCTCCATCGCTGCTAACGGTGGCGTCACCGTTTGGCTTTGGATCGTCGCCCTGCTGCTGTTTTTCTGGCCGCAGGGCGTGGCAGTGATCGAATTGGCGCACCGGTATCCCGGCGAAGGTGGTGTGTACCTATGGGCGAAGGAAGTGTTTGGAGACTTCCACGGCTTCCTGTCTGGGTGGTGCTACTGGACCAACAACATGCTTTATGTGCCCACAGTGATGTTGTATTTCGTCGGTGTGTCGGTTTTCGTACTAGGCCCCAAACACCACTTGTTGGCGGACAACAGGGCCTTTGCTCTCGGCGTGTCGATCCTGCTGCTGACGGTGCTCGTCGTTCTGAATGTGGTGGGTCTCGGTGTGGGCAAATGGATCAACAATCTGGGTGGCCTGGGGACCGGGATCGCGGCGGCAGCGCTCGTTGGCTTGGGGCTAACGGTTTGGATGAAGTTCGGAACC
>DATJKY010000360.1:0-4331 GCA_035490955.1 Terriglobia bacterium
CTGCGTGGAAGGTATTTTTTGTACCGCCTCCTCCTCATTCTCCCAGATGATGAAGACCGTGTCGAGGCGCGCTAGTCGCAACACTGACCGCGCATTTTTCTGCAGACCGTATAAACCGAACCGCTTCTGTGTCTTCTTCGAGAGCTGCAGGCCCTCCAGCAGAGTGGCAATCCCGGAGCTGTCGATATAGCTGACGCCGGTCATGTTGATCAGCACGCTCGAGACCTTGCTGTTCAATTCCTGCACCATAGCTTCTCGCAGCTGGGTGGAAGAATAGAGGTCCACCTCGCCCGAGGACTCGATGATGGAAACATCGTTGAGCTTTCTCAGTCGGACCTTTAGCACGTGAGGAACCCCCTTGGTTCATGAGCCGGCAACCGGAATGTCATACTGAGTGATGCGAAGCATCTGCTTCTGCCTTAAGTGCTTCTGACAAAAGCAGATTCTTCGCTCCGCAGAGAATGACGGCCCCAAAATCTTCGCTGCAGCAGGCGAAGAATCTCGGCCTGAGTATCGCAGGGTGCGCCAGTCCAGACGCTAGTCACTTGCCGCTCCGCCTGTTTCCTTTGTACTTAACTAGTCTCAACCTGTTGCCTTCGGTGAACGCATCGTCATACGAACAGCAGTCCGTGTAGCACTTCATAAAGTAAGTTCCGAGGCCCCCAGGTCGGACCTCATTCAGAGGACGGGGCCGTATGCGCTCAGGGTGGACCTTCGGTCCACTGTCCTCAATGACAAACTCGAGACGATCGGCATAGTCCATGACTTCTAGCGCCAACTTGCCCCGAGGGCTGCCACGGTAAGTGTGGCGTATCACATTGGTCACCGCTTCATCCACCGCCAGCGCCAGCGCATTCACGTCGCTGTCCGCGAATCCGCCCTCGTGCGCATAGTATCTTACTACTCCCCTCAGGATGTGCAGCAGCCGGGGCTGAGTGTTGATCACCATTCTTATGATTGCAGTGTGAGTCATCGCAATCTTACAGATCAACCTCTGCGAAATCAGCCTTCACAGGTATCCTTCTTCTCAACCGAATCCGGAATTCCGGACCCTTCAGCCTTCGCAAGTACTCGAACGTGATTCTTTCACGCCCTCTCAACTCTCAGACACGAACGTCGCAAGCCGGCGCAAACGGTCCTGGCGAAGACGGAGGAGTTCTGTGGCCGGTAGCCGCCGCAACTCGGCCAAGCTAGCCCGCAAGGCAGGGTACACCAAGGCCGCCACTCCTCTGGGATCTCGATGCGCCCCCCCCTCCGGCTCGGGAACCACGCAGTCTACGATCCCGAAATGCAGCATATCCTCCGCCGTCAGTTTCAAGACCTGGGCTGCCTCCTGCTTGTGGTCCCAGTCCCTCCACAGAATCGAGGAGCAGCTTTCAGGGGCGATAACCGAATAGATGGCGTTTTCCAGCATCAGCACACGGTCACCGACGGCAATAGCGAGCGCCCCTCCGCTTCCCCCTTCCCCGTGGATGATCACCACAATAGGAATCGGCAGTTTCGGAATCTCTTTCAGGTTATGGGCAATGGCTTCGGCTTGGCCGCGCTCTTCCGCCCCAATACCCGGATAAGCGCCGGGCGTATCGACAAGGGTTACAACCGGAACATTGAACTTGGCCGCAAGCTGCATGAGGCGCAAGGCCTTCCTGTAGCCCTCGGGGTTCGACATGCCAAAGTTTCGCAGCAGCTTCTGCTTGGTATCACGCCCCTTCTGATGTCCCACCACCATTACCGGACCGCCCTCAAAGCGGGCCAAGCCACCTACCATCGCCGGGTCGTCCGCAAAACGACGATCGCCATGAAGCTCGATGAAGTCCGAAAAGAGCATGTCGATGAAATCGAGGGTATAGGGCCGCTCAGGATGCCGAGCTAACAGAACTCGCTGCCATGCATTGTTTCCCTTCTCGGGAGCTGATTCAGGGTTCACTGCTTCCAGCCGGTGGCGTAAACGCTCGATTTCAGGGCGAGCCGCTTTCGAATCCGGCCGCTTCTCCAGATCAGCGATCTGCTTTTCCAGCTCGCGGGTAAGAGCGGCTTTTGTTCCAGACCGGGCCATCACGCTCCAGCTTACAGGCCACGGGTGATCAACCACAAGGGGAAAAGGGGCAAAGGCCAGAATCGCTCGGGCCGGCGCCCACAGAAGTCCTGGGCGACATGCCCGGCCAACAGGACTCTCTGCATGGCAGAAAGCCTGCGGCTTTCCATCTTCTGCAGATATCGAAAATGTGAGAATCTATAAGCGTGAGAGATGTCCAATCTGTCGATCAGTCTTGCATTGGGCGTGGTTGCGGGTCTCGCCAACGTGTTTGGTGGCGTGATTGTGACCGCCCGGCCTTGGAGCCGCACCTTCCTGGCCTATTTCATCGCCCTCGGTTCAGGCTTTATGCTGGCCACCGCACTAACGGAGATGATCCCAGAGAGCATAAGGATTGCTTCGCCAGGCGCGGCGTGGCCGGCGCCTTTGCTGATTCTGATCGGTTACTTCATCGTCCATTTCTTCGAGCACACGTGGCCGGCGCATTTCCATTTCGGCGAAGAGACCCACCCTCATGAGTTCTTCGATGCAGGCGTGGCTTATTCGGCCTTCGGGGGTTTGCTTATACATACGTTCTTCGATGGCGTCGCCATCGCATCCGGCTTCCTGGTTTCGCGCTGGCTGGGGGCTGTGATTTTCGGCGCCGTCATCCTGCACAACGTTCCCGAAGGCTTCACCATGGCCTCGATTATGAGCGCTGCGGGGAAGAGTCGTCGCGCCGGACTGGGAGCGGTTACCGCCCTTGCGGTCTCAAGGATTTTGGGCATCTTGGCCATGGAACTGACCGAGCATTTCGTAAGCTACGGACTGGCGCTCTCCGGCGGGGTCACGCTCTACGTGGCGGCCTCCGACTTGATTCCTGAGGTCAACAAGATGCGTGGCCTCAAGATCGCCCTGACTGTGGCTGCTGGCGTAGGGATGGTAATCCTATTGCGTTGGCTGTTCTTCGGGTGAAGAAGCCAGAAGATGTATTCCGAGAAGGTTTTCGACCACTTTCATCACCCCCGCAACTTGGGGGCGATGGCCGACGCGACAGCGGTCATCGAGGTAACCAATCCCGTGTGCGGCGATCTGCTGAAGATGTGGGTTCTTGTGCGCGATGGCGGCGTGTCCGACGTGAAGTTCAAAGTGGAGGGCTGCATTCCAGCCGTGGCCTGTGCCTCCTGGCTGACCGAGACAATGATAGGGAAACCATTGGCAGAACTCCGCTGCCTCACGGCGGAGCAAATCGAACTCGGGCTAGGTGGTTTACCCTCTGCCTCGCGTCACGCTAGTGCTCTGGCGGTTGCCGGCTTGAAGCGTGCCCTGGAAGAATTGCTTTGCTGAATCACAACGGGCCGAGGACTGGTCAAGCGCCGCGACGCTAGGATGCGGCGCCCGCAAGTCGGTGGGCGCAGTGCGGGCAGAAGTGGTCTCCTTCGCGGACCTCGTGCTTGCACTGGGGGCAGGTTGGGTGAAGGCTGTAACCACAGGCCGAGCAGTAATTAAGGCGCGCTCCAACCACCGCGCCACACTGGGGGCAACTAAAGGGGAGTGGCTCGCGCAGCAGGAAATAGATGATGACCCCGATGAGGTAAGGCACGAGAATAGCGAGGAGGGTCCATAGGGCAGAATGCATTCCGCGGCGCTTGGCGTCGCGGTTGATGTAACCAAACAGGAGCAGCACACAGGCGATGGGGACGCCGGCCGCAGTCACGATGCCAAACACAGCGAGTGCCGCCCACTTAGGTGGGACTCCCGTGAAGGGTTCGAAGTGGTTCAGGAGTTGAGCTATCGCTTGGGCCACGATGAACAGAACAATCACCAAGTAGACGAGCCACCGCGGAATCAGCCGGATCTCGTCGGAGAAACGGAACGTCTCCCGGTTCATCCGGAAGCGAATTAGCCGCATCTTCTCACTCATGCCACTAACAGGTTGTTGTAACTCAGGCATGATCATCACCTCACCTTCTTCGAGCGAGCAGCCAGGCTGTAGCGTTACGGCTTGCGGTACCCGATTTCCGCGCCCATGCAATACAGCAGAAGGGTGCGGCAAGCCATACCCCTACAGCCGGTTCTCAGCCCGGGTCCTTCGCATCACGAATACGACTGCGACTGCCACGGCCGGCAACGCCCACCACAGAGCAAAGCCCACCTGCCAGGCGAAGGCCGGTATCCTGGAGCGTTCGCCCAGCCAAGCAAAGGCGCGCCAGACAAAGGGTGCGCTGAGGCCACCCAGAACCCACGAGAGTGCGCACGATATCCACAACATGGTCAACTGCACGCGCCGTTCGTGCAGTTCCAGCGCCCGGGCTTG
>DATJKY010000361.1:0-10370 GCA_035490955.1 Terriglobia bacterium
CCACAGTGTGAGCTCGCGGCCCGCCATGGTCTTGTATCAGGGCATGGCTTTAGCCGGCTTTAGCCAGGCTTTAGCCCTGCTCTTGAGTTTCTACATTTGCGAGCCCCCAAAGGGGCGGCCTATCCCAGCCCAGGCCAACGGCCTGGGTCGAAAGAGGCCCTCCATCACAGCCAGCCCTGAAGGGGCGAGTCCCTCAATCCCACACGTAGGTTCGTCGTACTCCACCTCCTAGTCCTTCAGAAACCTCCGATATTCGTCCTGGAAACTCACCAGCCTATGTTGTTCTTCCTGCCCTTCCATATACGCGGCCACCGCATCCACCTCTGCCGGGCTCACCGAAAACTCCCCCTAGCCGTTCTGCCAATGAAACGACTGCAAGGTTCTGGCCTGAGTCTTAAGCCACTTCGAGAAACTGGTCTTCACTTTCTCCACCACGTCCGCCAACGCTAGATTCTTCGACAGACGGAAAAGCCGATGAGCGTGGTCGCTGGTGCCGCCAATCTTAAGCGCCGGACAGTCCTGGTTCTTGAGCACTGTCGCCCAGTAGGTTGGCGTAGCGGGCTGGTGCTGCCATAATCAGGGGCTAAAGCCCATTTCTTTCGAGCGAATTGGCGGCATGGCTTAAAGCCATGCCCTGATACAAGCCCGCAGCTTTGGCCGTTCCGTCCGGACGCTGCGTTTAGAACAGCGGAACTCCCAGGCACGCCTTCCCCAGAAACTCCTTCAGGACGTCCGTGGTAGGCGCCATTACAGAAGCGGCCTGTGCGTCGCGGAACATTCGCTCCAGCCCTCCGCGCCGGCCAAAGGCTGCTCCTCCACCCAGGGTCATGGCACGCGCGGAGACGGCAAGCGCAGCCTCGGCCGCACGCGCCTTGACGCCCAGAACATCCAGCATGGCTTCCGGATCACTCGCTGCGATGCGGCGAATGGTCTCAGCCAAGTACGCGCGCGCCGAGCGCAGCTCCAGCGCCATCTCCGCCGCGAGGAATTGGACGCGCGGGATCGCTGCCAAAGCTGCTCCACCTGCGTGTTCATATTTCCGGGCCACAACGTGCGCCGAGGCAGCCTGGAAGGCAGCGGTTGCAATTCCCAAGGACACCGCCGCCACACCCACTTGGAAATGCGGCAGAACCACCTCCATCATGGTTTGGAAACCACTGCCTTCACCTCCCAGCCGCTTTTCCTCCTCCAGTTCAACGTCCTCGAGTTTCATCGGCGCACTGGCGTTCCCTGCCAGGCCCAGCCCCTCAAAGCGCCTTTCAACCTCGAAACCTTTCGTGCCTTGAGCGACGAGGTACATATCCAGATCGGTGGGCCCGGAGGCGCCCGCCTTGCGCGTCGAAACCACATAGCTATCCGCTTCGCCGGCGCTTGTAACGAACGTCTTGCGAGCCGTCAAACGCAGGCCCCGACCGTTCCTTTTCACCTCGCTGACCGGCATGTAGAAGTGGGCGCCCGAGCCTGCCTCGCTGAATGCTAATGTCGTCAAGTGTTCGCCGCGCGCTATCGACGGTAGCAGGCTCTGCTTTAACGTGGCGTTCCCCTTGGCGGCGACGACCGCCGTCCCGCAGTAGTGCATGAGCATCACCATGGCCGTGGAGGGACAAGCCTGCGCCATGCGCTCCAGGACCTGCGCCATCTCGGGAATGCTGCCCCCTGCCCCTCCATACTTGGCAGGAACTACGAGCCCAACGAGACCGTTGCGCCCGAGCTCCTGGATGTTCTGTCGCGGAAAACGTCGTTCGCGATCAACATCGTCAGCATGCATAGCCAGAAGATCGTTTGCCAACTTCTCATTCTGTGCCAGCAGTTCTTGAACTGATTTCGCCATAACACACCACCTGCCTTCCGTTTCACATCAAGTACTGGTTGAACCATCCCACCGTGCGCTCGATGATGTCGCGTCGATCCTCCGGCGTGCGGATAGCATGCCCCTCGTTGGCATAGACCACCAACTTCGTAGGAACTCCGAGAGCCTTTAGAGCGTGCCAGAATTCGAACGACTGCGGCGCCGGACATTCGCCGTCCCGTTCGCCCACGAGCATCAACGTGGGCGTCTTCGCGTTCTTGATGTAGGTAATCGGTGAGCTCTTGGCATAGACGGAGGGATCGTCATAGACCGAGGCGCCGAAGAAGGGCTTCATCCACTGGTCGATGTCGTTTTCGCCGTAATAGCTTAGCCAGTTGGCAATTCCGGCGCCTGCCACTGCAGCCTTGAATCGCTGGGTCTGAGTGACGGCCCACATCGTCACATAACCCCCGTAGCTCCAGCCCGTGAGGCCGATGCGCCCGGCATCCACCGGCAGCGTCTTCACCACCTCGTCCACGCCCGCCAGAATGTCGCGCAAGTCGCCGTAACCAAAATCCTTAACGTTGCCCTGGGTAAACTTCTCGCCCGCGCCGAAGCTGCCGCGCGGATTGGGGTAGAGGACGAAATAGCCCAAGCTCGACAAAACGGACGTATTGAAGAAGCTGTCCGGCCAGCCCGGACCTACCATCGAACCGGGTCCGCCGTGAGCCTCCACCACCAGAGGATAGCGCCGACCCGGATCGTACTCGTGCGGGTAAAGCAGCCAGCCCTGCACGTTGAGGCCGTCGCTTGACCAATGAAGGCTCTTGACCTCGCCCCAGGTGGGATGGATCTTTGCATTGACGTGCGTGATCTGCTGCCACGAGCCCACCGGACCGGCCCATACTTCGGGCGGGCTGGAGAACGAATCGCGAACGGTCGCCGACGTCTTGCCATCCGCCGCGAGCGAGAGGCTGGTCAACCAGCCGTCTGCCTCAGCCGATATCGCTTCAGGACCGCGCCACAGGTCTTCCACATTGCCAACGGCCGGATCAACCGCCGCCACGCCGGTTTCGCCATCGACATTTTCAACAAAAACGAAGCCTCTGGAGGCCGTCCACCGAAGCCAAGTGGCCGAAGCCTTCATATCAGGTGTCACGTCCCGCGGTTCGCCGCCGGAGGCCGGTAGCACGAATATGTCCCCGCCGTTCGCGCCGGCATCGCTCATCAGCCCCTCGATGAAAGCAACGCTCTGGCCGTCCGGGGACCAGTGCGGCTGGGCAATCTGCAGCTTCGGTTTGTAGAGAGAGTGGGCCTCGCGCACCTTGGCGTCGATGGCGTACAGTTCGGCGAGCCACCAGTTGTTGTCACCAGAGCCATGTGCGCCGGTGGCCACGAAGGCTTTGCTGTCCGGTCGCCAATCGTATTCGTACACGTAAAGGTCGGGCGGCGACACTTGGCGCACCTCTCCCGAGGGAACGTCCACCACGGCTAGACGTTGTTCCAGAGGATGCTCTTCGATTTCGCCCGAAGGCGGCGTCATGGGCGCGAGAGGGCCGGGCACGCGCGGCGCATTTTCGATGAAGAGAAATGCGATGCTCGTGCCGTCCGGCGACCACTGCGGATTGTCGAGGTTGCCTTTGAGGTGGGTTAACTGCCTGGCGCCCCCGCGGTCCACTTGCACCTTTGGGTCTCCTGCGCCGCCCGCTGCGCGATGGTCGGTCGCGTCGGTCACGTAGAGCTGGGTCTGGCCATCTGCGGCAGCATCGGAAAGAAACGCCAGATGCTCTGAGTCAGGCGACCAGGCCGCGTCGTGCTCGTCATGGGGCGCACCGACCGAGGCCGAGACCTGCCGGGGCTTGGCGCCAGCCACTAGCTCCTGGACGTAAATGGCCGAATTCGGCGTGGGCGCCCCGTCCTTGGCATGGATCCTTTGCACCCAGGTCACCCGCTTCGCATCGGGAGAGATCGCCACCTGCCTGAAGTTCTGGGTGGCGAAGAGCGGCCCCACGGCGGAATCGAGCGAGGGCGATGGCGCCTGACGCTGCGGCCCGATGCTGAGGCCCCAGGTCGCAGCCAGGATCAGACCCGCTGCGGGCCCGCATAGTTTCATCTTCATTACTGGAGCTCCGAATTCGGAATTCAAGGGTTACTGTCGTGCTGACTCCTCCAGCAACTCCTCCAAATACTGCTTCCAGACCGCCGCCACAGTGTGTGTACCATGGCCGCGCGTCTGGTCTGTTATGGGAAGCAGGTGAAACTGCCCGTGCGGCACCCGCTTGATCTCGCGTTCGGCGATGCCGAGCTCCGGCGGGTTGATAAAGTCGTCGGCCGAATTGATGAACATCACCGGCGCCTTGATCTTCTCCAGGTTAGCGGAGGGATCGTAATTGCGCGAAGCGTCGACTGCATAAAGCATGTCGTTAGCGTCGATGCTGTGCAGACGGCGATCGATGTAGCCCTCGACGAAAAGATCCGCCTGATCGCGAGTCGGATAATCCTTCTGCCACTCGAGCGGAGCGCTGCCCGCAATCAACAGAAGATACAAAGCAGAGCGAATCCCCTCTAGGGGCTCCTCGGTATACTCGCCTTTGTTCCAAGCCGGATCGAGCCGGATAGAGTCCATCAAAGCCTGGCGCCACACTCGATTCCGTCCCGCAATCTGCACGGGCAGGCACGCCAGGGGCATCAAGCCGTCCATGAAATCGGGATAGGTCTCACCCCACACCCAGGAGTGCATACAGCCCATGGAGGTGCCCATCACAAGACGGAGATGGTTCACTCCCAGACCCTCGGTAAGAAGCTGGTGCTGGGCGGCTACCATATCTTCATAGTCGTAATGAGGAAAGCGGCCCTTCAAGCCGTCGCTGGGTTTGCTCGAGCCGCCATGGCCGATGTTGTCGGGCAGGATGATGAAGTAGCGGTCGGCGTCGAGGAGCTGACCGGGTCCGAAGAGGACATCTGCGAATTGCGGTGAGGTGAACTGCCTCCAAGAACCGGTTGTGCCGTGCAGAATGAGCACGGCATTGGTCACCTTCCCGTTCGAGTCGCGTCGCGGAGCACCCAGGGTCGCGTAGTGAATGCGTAAGTCAGGCAGCGTTTCTCCGTCCTTAAAGTGAAAATCGTGAACGACGAAGCTGGCTTCCTGCGGCGCTGGATGATCGGTCCCAGCCACGCTTTGCAAGCTCAGGAGGAGCGCAGCAAAGATGCCGCACAGAGAGGGAGTTAGCATTCTAGGGCGACAAGCATGGCGACAGCGCGACGCGCAGGCTGGTTCGGGCGCTGGCGTGGGTGTGTTTTTGTTCATCGTTCTCGCAACCGGTCAATTCTAGAGGACTCGGCTGTTTTCCCCAAGCCTCTTTTTCATTCAGTTCCTGTGCGGTGGAAGTGAATTGCCAAGCAGAGAAGCTGGAAAGGCAAACAAGTTTCCTTGCCGGGGGGACAGCGTTTAGCCAGCCGCGACGGCCGGAATGCCCTGCCGCCGGCCGGCGTCGCCGGCGCGCCCTTGCGCTGCAGGATCAACTCCTCCCAAGGGTTGGGCTGGTGTGAGCGGAAGCGCAGCCGGCGCCAGCACTGTTCCAGAAAGCTTCCCCGCGGCGGGGTTGTGAACCGCCCCAGCCCCAGTGCACGTACGTCTGCCACTTAGTCGATCCATGGCAAACGAGGAGGGCAGGTGAAGTACAGACTGCCGTGGATCACGTCGCTTTCGCAGTCACTTAAGGCGGAGATGCTGGCGTGTCATCATGCAGCAAGCCCGACGAGAGACTCAGCATTTCAAATTCGCTATTCCTATCGTCTTCCATTCGGAGTGAATCGTTCCAGAAAGTGGGTGTCGAACTTACCGGCTCGGAAGTCCGGATCTGCCATAATCCTCCGATGGACCGGGATGGAGGTGGCCACCCCGTCGACGATAAACATGTCGAGAGTCCGGGCCATGCGACGGATCGCCTCGTCGCGGTTCTGACCGTGTACGACGACCTTCGCGATTAACGAATCATAATAGGGTGGTATCACCGATTCAGTGTAAACGGCTTTGTCTACCCGAACGCCCGGCCCTCCCGGCACATGGAGGCCGGTCACTTTGCCGGCGCAAGGCTCGAAGGTGTCAGGATTCTCGGCGACGATACGACACTCGATAGCATGACCCTGCAATTCGATCGTTTCGCTGCTTATATCCAGGCGTTCGCCGGCAGCAATCTGGATTTGGTACTTCACCATATCCAGGCCGGTCACCATCTCGGTCACAGGATGTTCAACCTGAATGCGGGTATTCATTTCGAGAAAATAGAGTTGACCGTGCTCATCCATCAGGAATTCCACAGTGCCGGCGTTCGTGTAGCCGACCTCCTGCAACGCCTCGGTCACCTGGCGCCCCACGCGTCGCCGCGTGGCGCAATCGACTTGTGTTGAGGGCGACTCCTCCACCAGTTTCTGGTGCCGCCGCTGAATAGTGCACTCGCGCTCGCCCAGGTGAACAACTCTGCCCTCGGCGTCGCCCAGGACCTGGAACTCGATGTGTCTGGGCTTAGCAATGTACTTCTCGAGATAGACCTCAGGCGTGCCGAATGCCGCTGCGGCTTCGCTTTGAGCGGTTTGGAGCGAGCGCGGCAGGTCGTTGGCCGATTCGGAGATACGCATGCCTCGTCCGCCGCCTCCGGCCGCCGCCTTGACCATCAGCGGGTAGCCGATCCGCTCTCCCGCTTCCAGAGCCTGGACTTCGGACTGAACCGGTCCCTCCGAGCCTGGCAGCACAGGTATCCCCAGCTCCGACATCTTTTTCCGCGCCTTGTCCTTGTCACCCATAAGACGGATCACTTCCGGCCTCGGCCCGATGAAAGCCAGCTTCGAAGTCTCACAAACCTCAGCAAAGGAAGCGTTCTCCGATAGGAAACCGTAGCCCGGGTGGATGGCGTCGGCGCCGGTGATCTCCGCGGCAGAGATGATACTTGCGACGTTCAGATAGCTCTCCGAGCTCCTTGGCGGTCCGATGCAGATCGCCTCATCGGCGAAACGCACGTGGAGGGAGAAGCGGTCGGCTTCCGAATAGACGGCCACCGTGGGGATGCCCAGTTCCTTGCAGGTACAGATTACACGGAGAGCAATCTCGCCCCGGTTGGCGATCAAAATCTTCTTGAACATGGGGTCAAGGCAGTCCGCCAGTCACTCGGTCTCTCAGTCCTTCAGTCCCTCAATCCAAAAGTCATTCAGTGCCTCGGTCGAGAGTGAAGAGACCAAGGACTGAGGGACTGAAAGACTGATGGACTATTTCTTGTATGAGGGCTTAATGGCAAACAGAGACTGTCCGTATTCTACCGGCTGTCCGTTCTCGACATAGACTCGGAGTATTTCTCCGGCCACTTCAGACTCAATATCATTCATTAGCTTCATGGCCTCGATGATGCACAGCACTTGCCCCCCTTGGACGACGTCGCCCAGTTTTACAAAGGCAGGGGCGTTGGGAGAAGGCGCGTTGTAAAACGTGCCCACAATGGGCGACTTGATGATATACAGGTCGTCGGTCGACTCTGCAGGTGGGTGTTCGGTGGCGGTCGGGGCATCATCGTGCCCAGGGGATGTCGCTGACGGACCGAGCGGCCCGGCGTACTGGACAGAAAGGCCCGCGCTGCCGGACGCCGGTTGGTACGTGATCCCACGCCGGATGCGAAGCCTCAAGCCGTCCTTTTCCATTTCGAATTCGCTTATCTCCCGTGCCACCAGCAGGTCGAGCAGTTGCCCGATGTCCTTCAGATTCCAGGCGCGCGCTTCGCGCTCCTCCTTGCCGACGTTTTTGCCGGGCATATTCTCGCTCCATTCACCCCGAAAATGCGCGAAGCGCTCTGGAATGCGGTAGCTTGCTGCCGCTTTCTCTCAGGCCAGCTTGCTGGCCATTTGCCCGCTTGTCGTGCCTTGGGCGAGTCACGCCGCGAGCAAGCTCACGGAATCAAAGCGGCAGCAAGCTGCCGCACTCCAGAGGCGCGGCCGCTACTCGATAAACCACGGCTCTTTGGGCGCCGGTGTCAGAATTTCGGGGCTGCCCTCGGTGCCGACCAAAACAGTGTCCTCCACTCGGACCCCACCGAAGCCTTCCAGGTAGATCCCCGGCTCGGCAGTGACCACGAATCCAGCGCGCAGTCTCGTCTTCTCGTTGCGGCCCAACCGGGGTCTCTCATGGACCTCGAGGCCCACGCCGTGACCGGTGCTGTGGGTGAAGTGATCGGCGAGGCCTCGCCGTTTCAGCGAGCGACGGGCTGCCCCGTCCACATCTCCAGCTCGAGCCCCGTGGCGCGCAGCCTCAACCGCCTCTCGCTCTGCTTCCACAACAGCTTTGTGAAGGTTTCTCACCCGCAGCCCAGGCTTGCCGAGGTACAGAGTTCTGGTCATGTCGGCCGCGTAGCCCGCGAGTATAGCACCAAGGTCGAAGATAACCAACTCACGGGCGGACAATTGCTTGCTCGATGCACGGGCGTGGGGCAGAGCGCCACGAACGCCGGAAGCCACGATGGTCTCGAAAGCCGCCCCGTCGGCGCCCTTTCGTCGCATACGATATTCGAGCTCGACAGCCAGGTCGGATTCACGCACGCCTGGCCGGACGCCGGGAATGATCTCAGTCAGGACTTCAGCCGTCAGATGGCCTGCCTGACGGATCCGATCGGTCTCATAGGAGTCCTTCACCATCCGCAATTCTTCGACGATGCCGCCGGCCGCCTGCCATCGCGTCGTGCGAGGGCTTTCGCGCTCTAAATTCTTGAACTGCGCACAACTTAGATGCGCGTCCTCATAGCCCGCCAGGCGAGCCCTTCTCTTTTTCAGCCGGCGACCTACCGCTTTGAACAATCCCGTCCTGGCCTCGATTACCTCAACGCCGGAAGCCTGGTCGCGAGCCTGGAGCGTGTAGCGGGGGTCGACCCAAAGCACAGCCTCGAAGCGGTCGAAGAGCGCGACGCCGGCCGTCCCGTGGAACCCCGTCAGATAGAAGATGTTGACCGGACTTGATACCACGAGGATCGGCAAGCGCCGCTTCTCAAGCTCAGTCCTGAGATGCTGCTGCCGGGCGGCAAGGAGTTCGGCGGTTGGTTGCGCATCTGTGAGCCTAAACAAAGGCGCGGACACGGCATCTCCTCTGCATGGAGGATAGCACAGCTACAGGATCATCCAGAGCGGCCTGACTGCATAATGTTTCTATGGGAGAAATTCGAGTCCGGTTGCGCCTGGAAAACGAGGGTGACCTCTATATGTGCGAGCAGCGCAAGCTCAGCCGCAAGAAGATCAGGAAAGCCGAGGCGGAGGTTGCCGTGGACACAGGAGCCGTGATGGTCCTCTCGCCCCAGGAGTTGGAGGAACAGCTAGGGCTCAGTCGCCTGGGGAGGGTGATCTGCGCTTCGCTAACGACGAAAGGATCGAACTGGAAAAGGCGGGGGGCTGCCGGTTAACCATTAGAGATCGGCAGATGTCCGCAACCTGTCTGACTGGCCCAACTGGGTGCGAGGCGCTCGCGGGCCAGATCGTACTGGAAGAGTTGGACCGGATTCCGCATCCGATAGCGGAGAAGCTCACGCCCAGGCCGGAGTCCCCCTTTCTGCCCACGCTGAAGATAAAGAAAAGTGAAAGTGTAGAGGGTAAAGAGTAAAAGATAAAGCCGTATACACTCTCAGAATGACAGTATCGCACCGCCAGTTTGCCCTGTCACGCACGGCAGAATCTATCAAATCTATCCGGGTAGGACTTTGGGTGTCACAAAGAATATCAGTTCCTGTTGTTGATCGGTTACGGCAGTAGTCTTGAAGAGATTCCCGAGAAGGGGGAGGCTACCCAGGCCCGGCACTTTGTTAACGTTGTGGTCGCGATTAGTGACCTTTACTCCCCCAAACACCACGGTGCCCCCGTCCGGAACCAGCACCTGCGTGGTTGCGGACTGCGTGGTGATTTCGGGGTTCGAGGATCCCGGGGGTGGAGCGCCGGGGGAAGCGTTTATGACCTTGATGTTCAGGAAGACGCTACCGTCGTCGGTGACTTGGGGCACCACGTCGAGCTGGAGGGCGGCGTTGATATAAATCGTCGTCACAGTGTTGTTGATGACTGTCTGAACCGGAATCTGAACGCCTTGCACGACTTCACCAATCGTATTATTTTGCGCAACAATGTTTGGCGCCGAAATCACTTTCAATTGGTCATTCGTTTCGGCTGCAGAGATGGCGGCGTTGATAAGGTACCTTGCTGAGGCGTTCGAAATGGCGTATACGCCGGTGCCGGCTGCAGTAACAGTGCCGATATTGATAGCTGGGCCGGGCGGTCGGGTTCCCGAAATGGGAACCGTGAGGCTCGTACTCGAACCCGGCGAGGTAGTGCTGCTGGTTGAGTTGCCCGTTGGAGGAGTTATGCCGACGGTAGAGCCCGGTCCCGTAGCACCACCTGTTATAACGCTTCCCGACGGGTTAAGCACCAACCCTGCCAGTTGAACTCCCAGGGTCCGCGCGAAGGCGGAAGTGGTCAGCACAATCTTGGCCTCGATGAACACTTGCGGCGTCTTTTTGTCCAACTTGTCGATAAAGCCCTCAATGATGGGTATTTGGGTTGAGACATC
>DATJKY010000362.1:0-16599 GCA_035490955.1 Terriglobia bacterium
AGGACACCGTCGTGGTGCCGAATTATGGGCGTGCAGCCGTCGACTTTTTGGCCGATCAGCCCGGGCTAACGCTCTTTCACTGCCACAACCAACTGCATATGGACTACGGCTTCAAAGCCCTATTCCGATACGCGTGAGTCAAGCAACCGGTGTAGACCACCATAGCTCGTGCAGTGGGTGGCGCAGACGTGCAAGGGTTGCCCTGCGTCCCACTATCCGCAACCCTCGCAAAAGTGCGATGTGTAGGCGCCAGGCGGGGGATCGAAGGAGCTTTTTCTTACCTCAGGCGAAGAACTCCACGCTGGCAAAACTGACCACAGACTGGGGATCGATGTTCCATTGCTCGTATCGCAAGACCCGGCCGCGCGCTCGGAGAACGGCCTGGGTAAAGGTGTAAAGGGGTGAGTAGCCGCACCACTTCAATTCATCTTCGTTCAGTTTGACTAGCTCAAAGAATTTGCCGACGTGACCGTCGCATAGCGACTCCAACCGCTGCCGATCCTGCTCCGCCACCGTCGCCATCGTCCCCCGGTCGGCGATTGCTGTGAAAGCGTCGCCATAGCGGCGGCCGACGTGTGCCAAGTCAATGCCGAGCACCCAGAACAATCGATCGCCCTGTGCCTGCGCGAGCTCCTCCAAAGCGTCGAAAAAACGTGCGACGGCCGCGTTGGTCTCTGGAGGTCGGCCTGTCTGGAGGCTTTCAGCAAAGGGGCCGCATAGGATGGGAACAATCTTCAGGTCCGAACCCAGTGCATATCGCAAGAAGACACACTGAAACTCAATGGAATGCTCAATGGCGTGACAGTAGTCTTCCCTGCTGATGGCTTCGCCGCCATGTCGCTCTAACCAGTCCACCAGGTCTATGTCGACCTGCAGAGTCCCGAGCGGGGTGACAAAAGGCTTGCGTGTAAGGCCGAACTTCTCTGCGGCGCCGAAGTGCGAGGTACCCAGGACAACGAATGTACGTTCGGCCAGCGCGGGAGACGCAGCCAGCCTTCGGTAGGTCGCGGCATAACAGTTTCGTCCGCCCTCTGGGCTAACGTGGGGCGCCGCCACCCCCAGGACGCTCGACGAAAAGCCGTCGGATCCTGTTGCTGCATTGAAATATCCCTCGAAGGTGCTGCGCACCTCCAAAGCCCCAGCCGGGTACGCCTGTCCTGCGTGGACCGGCAACCGCTCGCTGCCTTCCTGGAATTCGGTGTGTTTCTGTTCCCGGAGCCGGTAAAACTCTTCGGTCTCTAGAAACCCCTGCTCCTGCAACACACCTACAAACTCCCGCACCGCGTCGCTGAAGATCAACGCCCCCGTCGCTCGAGTAAGCGCTTCTTGAATGTCAAGTTCGGTGTGCTCTCCATCAAGGCAGCGCAAACCCACCGTCCACGGCGGCGGAATGAAGAGGACCCTATCCGTGTAGCGCAACGGATCGCGGAGCAATAGGCCCGGCCGGTGTGTTTCCGGCGACGGTATAACGTCGAGCCCGCGGCGAAGAACGGGGAGTAACCTGGACATAGTGTCCAATCTCAGCTATGTGTTGCGCAAAGATTCGATTTGAGCAGACGTTCTTGCCCCACAGGCCGAAATCGCTCTATCAAGAAGCGGGTGGATACAATCTAACTGAATTGTCGTGAAGGTAGCCATGAGCGAACTCCAGGGCCTTGGCCTCCGTTATTTCGCCGGCAGCTACCATTTCCGCCAGGGCGGCAGCAAGGGCATCGCGCGCCGAGTGGACGCCCAGCCAGTAACCCACTTCCGATCCTAAGGCAGCGCTGTAAGGGTAAGCGTCGGTGCCGAAGGTAATCTTCTCCGGGTAGGTTTCGAACCACAGCTTCAGCACATTCTTCAACTCAGACGGATAGAGCAGAACCTCGATTTCGGAAGTGTCGATGTAGACATTCTTCATCGACGCCATCCAGATCACTTGCCGGAAGTAGGGGTAACCACCGTGGATGAGCACGAAGGTCGTCTCGAGATAACGGGGGTCTTTGACGACGTTTTCCAGGTTGAGCACATTGCCCTTTTGCAGGCTGAAATAGTCGCCTTCACCAACGGCCGTATGGAGATGCACCGGCAAGTGCAATCGCCCTCCTTCGGTCACAAGATAGCGGAAAATATAGTCCTGGAAGGTTGTGTATTCTTGGGGCGTCGGCACGCCGCCCGACCGGTATTTCCGGTATATGTCGGCTGCCGCCTCACGCGGAGGGTCGGTAAAATAGAGGGAGCGAAAATAAGCCACTTCGAACTTCTGGGCGATGCCGCCCTTCTTCTGGTTCTCCTCGAGGATGCGGCTCATAAACGCGAGATAGCCGTCGAAGGTGTCCGGCAATTGCGTGATTCCGGCCTGCTGCATGTACCGGTGCAGGACCTTTTCCTGGAGGGGGATGTAGACGCCCTCGTCGGGATTCTCTGCTGTCACAAGCTTGTTGTCGAAAGGGAACAGAAAGGAATCCACGAAAAAAACCCAGCGGAAGCGCTTGGGATCGAGGTAATTCGACATCGCCACGCGGTTCGCCACCGAAGCTTCGATCCCGCACTTGTCCAAAATGCTGTCCCAGTAGCCGGTGCCTCCCGCTTTTTCAGCCGCGGCTGACTTCTCCCCCAGCCAGCGTATGTGCTCCTCCGAAAGGTCGGAATAGGGGTAACTGAAGAGAGCCTTCACCGCCACCACCAGTTCGGGATTGGTTTCTCGGGCCCGCAGAGGCAGATGCTGAGGCGGGGCCGACTGCGCATCCACGTCCGCATCGTTGCCGAATCCGGGATGGGCATGGTGGTCAAAGATCTTGATAGGCTCGATTTTCTGCATCAGCCGCCGGTAAATCGCCTGCACGTCTTCTTGAGGTAAAGCGTGGGACTGGGAAAGGGCGGTCAGGGGTAGAAGTATGCAGACGAGATTGGAGACAAGCACGCTTCCAGGGATTTTTCTCGCTGTCATAACGGTCCTCCTCATGCCCACCAATCGTTGTTCAAAAAAAGCTGGCCGAACGGCACGCGCGTCAGCGTCGCCAACGGACGCCGGCTCGAATGGGCGATGCCGTGTCGCCAATAGATTTCGGGCGGCGAGCCGAGAAACGATCGCCTTAGTTTGACTGTAGAGTGTCACGCAGACGCTCCCGCAACTGCAGCGCCTGCTTGAACTCGCGCTCCAGCTCGCGGTCGCTGAGATGCACCTTCATACTCTCGAGCTTCTGGATCAGGGACTCCAGCGCGGCTTGAATGTTCTCAATGTTGGTCAAGCAGATGTCACGCCAAAGCACGTAAGGGCTCTCGGCAAGGCGGGTCACGTCGCGGAAGCCCGAGGCCGCAAGTTCCATGGGGAAGAATTCCTCAGCGCTTTGTTCAGCAATCAGACTAGCCAATCCGGAGGAGAGCAGTTGGGGCAGGTGGCTGAGGTAGGCCACCGCGCGATCGTGAGCGGTGGGATCAGTCACAAAAGGACGAGCCCCGGTGCCCTTGACCAAGTCGAAGAACGCCTGGATGCGTTCGTCCGGCAGATGATCGGGACTCAAGGGGGTAAGCGCGTAAAACGCGTTCTCGAAGAGCGACCCTTCCGCATTGTCAATACCCGAACGCTCCTTGCCGGCGAGGGGATGCCCTCCCAAAAACAAAGGTTCTTGGCCGAGCGCCTCGCGCGCTCGCTGGCAGATTAAGCGCTTGGTGCTTCCAACGTCCGTCACGAGCGCTCGGTGTGAAACGGCACGGCTCAGTCGCGGGAGCAGGTCAAGAATGCCGCCGACGCCGGCGGCCAAAATGACCAGGTCCGCGTCACTGACGGCATCGGTAGCGTCTTCGCGAGCTTCGTCGATGGCGCCGGCGGCTAACGCCCGCTTCAGAACCTCAGGCCGATCACAGCCGATGCGAACACCTTGAAATCCATGGCTCCTTAAAGCTAGTCCCCAGGACCCTCCTATAAGGCCCAGTCCAACGATCGAGATGCGATGGAAGTACGAATCCACAGATTACGCAGATTGAACAGATTTCACCGAAAGATACCCGTGTGACCCAGAGAATAGCGCCCCGGTTGAGGGTAGACGCAAAGTCCGTGCGGACCCTTGCCCACCTTGATGCGGGCCAGCAGGCGCCCATCCGCAGTGTCGATGGCATAGACCTGACTGTTGTAGCGTCCTGAGAGCCACAGCACCTTGCCGTCGCCGGAAACTCCTCCCATGTCCGGGCTGCCGCCGCCGGGTAGCCGCCACTTATTCACCACTTTCCGGGTGGCGAAGTCGACGATCGAGATACTTCCCTCGCCGCGATTGGAGACGTAGAGGACTTTAGAGTCACGGCTCGCGTAGAGCCCGTGCGTGCCCTTGCCGGTGGGAAGAAAGCCGCTCCTGGCGAGTTTTTCGCCATCGATCAAATAGACGCCATCGGCTTTCATGTCCGCAACGTAAAACACTTTGCCGTCTGGCGAGAGCTTCACATCCTGGGGCATACCGCCTTGTTGCAACGCGAGCGTGCCCAGGACCTTCTGCGCTTCCACGTCGACCTTGAGCACCTCGCCCGCGAACTCACAACTGGCGATAAGATAGCGGCCATTGGCGGAAAAGTCCAAATGGTCCACCCCTCGGCATGGCACGGACAGCGAGTGTGCGAGCTTCATCGTTTGGGCGTCGAGGAAGTTCAGGCGCAGGCGACGCTCCGCCACCACGATCGCGAACTTGCCGTCTGGTGTGTAGTACATATTGTAGGGGTCGTCGACGGGAATGGTCTCGCCCTTTTTCCCGGTGACCGGATCGATCCGCGTAAGACTGCTGCTTTCGTCGTTAAGCACCCAAAGTGTCTTCAGATCATACGAAGGCGTCACGTGCTGTGGCTGCTTGCCGACGCGGAAATGGCCGATGATCTTGTAGGTCTGAGGGTCGATGACGTCGACCGTGTCGCTGCCGCTGTTCGGAACGTAGATCCGGGCAGGGAAGTCTCGCACCACGGGACTGAGATTGCCGGCATGGTCCGCGGAGTAGATGTCGTTCGGGTCGAGCACCGGAGGCATACCCGCGAGCGGCGTTTCGTCTGTGACCGGCGCTGACGAATGCCCGCTGTTCGCTCGGGAGCAGCCAGCCATAGCCCCTAGAAGGAGGAAGATCAAGGCGAGTTGTGCGAACCTTCCTTCCGCGGAAGAGCTTGAGCTGAACATTGTTTTGGATCCGGTTGTGATCATCTGGGATGACAAGCTTTTAACCTTTCCTAGGTAGACTTGCATTAGAGGGTTCTTCCTACCGCGGGCGCAATCATGCGCAGTTCTCGCATCAGCTGCTCGAATTGATCAGGATACAGCGCCTGCGCCCCGTCGCTGAGCGCCTTCTCGGGGTTGTTGTGCACCTCGACCAAGAGTCCGTCGGCCCCGGCGGCTACCGCTGCCCGCGCCATAGGCACAACCTTGTCGCGACGTCCGGTAGCGTGAGAGGGGTCAGCGATGATCGGCAGGTGAGAAAGCTTGTGGACGACGGGGATGGCCGAAACGTCAAGGGTGTTTCGGGTGTAGCTCTCGAAGGTGCGGATGCCGCGCTCGCAGAGCACCACGTTGTAGTTACCGCCTGCCATGACGTACTCGGCGGAAAGCAGCAGCTCTTCAAGGGTGGCGGAAATCCCGCGCTTGAGTAGAATGGGCTTGGAAGCCTTGCCCAGTTCCTTGAGCAGATTGAAATTCTGCATGTTTCGCGCGCCTACCTGGAGCACGTCCACGTAATCGAGCATCAGGGGGATCTGGGTCTGATCCATGATCTCAGAGACCACAAGCAGGTTGTGCTTGTCGGCAGCGCGGCGCATCATCTCAAGCCCCTGCGGGCCCAGGCCCTGAAAACTGTAAGGTGAGGTGCGGGGCTTGAAGGCTCCTCCCCTTAGTACGCGTGCTCCCCGGGCAGCAACGAAGCCGGCGATAGCATCGATTTGCTCAGCGCTCTCAACGCTGCAAGGTCCTGCCATCATCACCAGTTGTTCGCCTCCAACGGCGACTCCCTTTCCCAGTTGTATAATACTGCCCTCCGGACGAAAGGGACGACTCGCCAGCTTATACGGGGAGGAGATGCGGTGGACTTCCTGCACTCCCTCCTGCATTTCGATGTCTCGGGTGTCAAAGTCCGGCTTAGCGCCCACGGCTCCGAGCACGGTCTGCACCGCCCCCGTAGAGCGGTGGATGTCAAAGCCCATCTCCATCAATCTGTTGATGACGCTCTGGATCTCCTCTTCCGTCGCGCCCTCTTGCATAACCACAACCATCTTTCGCTTGCTCCTTTTCCCCTAACTCCGGCTGGGTTGATTCAAACCGCGATTGAGTCATTGAGTCATCGGGCCACCGAACGATTGAGGAGCTCCGTCAGGCAGTTCAAATGAGTCAATGGCCCGATCACTCAATCGCTCAATTCTCTTCACTCGTCACTGCTCTTCCATCGCGTGCCGCTCGAGGGACCGAGCCTCGTCGATGATTCGCTCGAAAAGGCGGCGAATAGCGGCATCGTCGAGCGGTCCTTGGTTCGACTTCACCACGTTGCGCAGGATTTCTGCCTCCCGCTGGGGCTGCCACGCCGCAACATTCAGTTTCTTCTTAATATGACCGATTTCAACCGCGCACTGCGAACGCTCGTTGAGCAGCTTGACAAGCTGCTGGTCAATCTCGTTAATCCGCTTGCGCCATTGGTCGAAATCGTTCATGCTCGTTTCGTCCCTTCGATTCGAATCCACAGATTACACAGATTCCACAGATTCTTCCCCTCCTATCTTTTTTCGTTGCTTAGTTTTTTCAAGCGGTCGTGCCCCCTCAGTTCTGGCGTCTCTGTCGGTTCCATCTTTCGGCGTAGTCTGCAGTGGTGCAGCTGTGGGCTGCATCTTGTCGGGGATCGGTATTTCCGTCGCTTGTTTCTGTGTAATCTGCGAAATCTGTGGTCATCCTTTCAGCCAGCGAACGTACCTTTCAATCCCACTCTCGCCTCCAGCTGCGTAGCGGTCTTCGATAGCGTGCACGAGAGCGCTGCCGACCACCGCAGCGTCGGCCAGAGATTGTACCTCCTTCACCTGCTCGGGGGTGGAGATGCCAAAACCGAGGGCAAGGGGTAAGGGGCTGAACCTCCGAACACGGTCGACCAGGGGCCGCAAGGTGACAGAGAGTTGCGAGCGCTCGCCCGTGACGCCGGTGCGCGAAATAAGGTAGAGAAACCCCGTGGAAAGCCTGGCGATGCATGCCAGCCGCTCATCTGTCGACGTGGGTGAGGCTAGGAATACCGTGTCCAAGTTCTGGTTGCGCATGGCGGTAACGTAGTCGCCCGATTCCTCGGGAGTGAGGTCTACTACCAGTGCCCCGTCGATACCGGCCCGTGCCGCATCCCGAGAAAAATCCTCCAATCCATATTGCAGGATGGGGTTGTAGTAGGTGAACAGAATCATGGGCGCGCGCACCACTCGGCGCCAGTGGGGCAGCAACTCCAGTATCTTTCGCAACGAGGCGCCGGCTCCGAGCGCCCTCTCCGAAGCCCGCTGTATGACCGGGCCATCTGCCAGGGGATCGGAAAACGGAACGCCCAACTCGATGACGTCGGCTCCGGCGCGGTCGAGAGCCGCCAGGATCTTGCCCGTGTCCTCCAGGGTAGGGTCTCCGGCTGTCAGATAAAGCACGAGTCCCTTCGCGCCCCGCTCGCTCAGTTCACGGAACTTGTTGCTGATCCGGGATGCGGAGGCCTCCGCCAACTTCAGGTTCGGCGCACTCGTTTCCATCTTCAGAGCAACGCGAGAAAGGTATCGAGATCGAGCCGTGCCTCCTTCAGAATGTGGGCCAGGGTCGAGCGCTTCACTGGACGGTGGGCGGGAACCGTCACTTTGAGGATCTCATCCGGCAACCTCTTCTGCAGCCGCCGGGGCTTCCCTTTTACCGCACCAGTACCCATCCGTCCCTCTGTAAGGGCACGCACAATGCGGTCGTAAGACAGGCTCGGAACCTTGCTCACACCTCGATCTCTTGCACGAGAGCTCGCTCAGAGGCGACGAAGTCGTCCTCGACCGGCTCGAGATAGAGCTCTATAGCTTCATGAACGTTCTCGAGCGCTTCCTGAACGGTTTCGCCCTCACTGATGCAACCGGGTAGGGAGGGTACGTGGACGGTGTAACCTCCTTCATCGCTCGGCTCTATGACGACTCTTATTTTCATGGTGCATTCCATCTCCGTGATTTGTTGTACCTGGCTTACGCCCAATTCTTTTCCGGTTCCACCCGCGTGGCCTCGGAAAACCGTACGACACACCAGGGCAGCCACCAGTAGCTCTAGGGTAGCCTGGAGCGAGGATCGCCCGCCGTGACGTACATGCTGCGCTTGACGGCGCGAGACCTGCTCGAATTGTACTGCGGCTCTGGAAGTTAAGCGATGTATCTCACGCGTGAAGGCTCTCCTCAAGTTTCTTAGCTGAGTGAGCAGCCGTCGGGTAGTCCTTTCGGGCAGCTCAGTCGTATGGTCACTTTCTTGTTCTTCACCACGATCCGGACATCTGCATCATTCGCACTCGTCAGCGATATACGCCTTCCTCCCATACTCACCTCCTCTGTCCTGTTACTCCACGAGAGACCCAACTGCGAGAACAGCACCGCTAAAGAATTCCTGCCGACTGAAAAATCCCTAGGTCCTTATCCCCGCGGCCGGAGAGGTTGACGACGACGATAGCTTCCCGCCTCATCTTGGGCGCCTGCTTCAGTACTTCCGCCACCGCATGCGCCGATTCCAGCGCGGAAATGATGCCCTCCGAACTTGCAAGGACACGTGCCGCCTCCAGCGCGTCTTCGTCGCCGACTCGAGTGTATTCCACACGTCCATGGCGGAAGAGCGCGGCGTGCTCCGGTCCGACGGCAGGATAATCGAGGCCGGCAGAAACCGAATGAGTGTTCGAAATCAGGCCGTCGTCGGTTTGCAAGACGTACGTATAGGTGCCGTGCAGAACGCCGGGTTTGCCGCCCGCAAATCGCGCTGCGTGTTCGCCCAGGCCGGTTCCTCGCCCGCCCGCCTCGACGCCGACCATTTTCACTTCGCAGTCGGGAATAAAATCGTAGAACAGCCCGATGGAGTTGCTACCGCCACCGACGCAAGCGAAAAGATAGTCCGGAAGCTTTCCGGTAGCCTCGAGAATCTGACGGCGTGTCTCCTGACCGATCACGCGGTGAAACTCACGGACCATCAACGGGTAGGGGTGTGGTCCCAGGACCGACCCAAGCAGGTAATGGGTGTTCTCAACGTTGGTCACCCAGTCTCGCATCGCTTCGTTGATGGCGTCTTTCAAGGTCCGGCTGCCCGAGGACACGCCCACGACCTCGGTTCCTAAAAGCCGCATGCGGAAAACGTTCGGGGCTTGGCGAGCCATGTCTTCTTCGCCCATGTACACCACGCACTGCATCCCCAGCAGCGCCGCCACCGTGGCTGTCGCCACGCCGTGCTGGCCGGCGCCGGTCTCAGCCACCAAGCGCGTCTTCCCCATGCGCTTCGCCAGCAGGCCCTGACCCAGACAGTTGTTGATCTTGTGCGCGCCGGTGTGCAAGAGGTCCTCGCGCTTCAGGTAGACCTGCGCCCCACCCAGCCGCTCGGTCAGCCGGCGAGCGTGGAAGAGCGGCGTGGGGCGCCCCGCAAAGTCTTTCAGCAGGCGGTCCAGTTCCGACTTAAAGCCGGGGTCGCCGCGCGCCTCTTCGTAAGCCTGCTCCAGCTCCTCGACCGGATGCATCAGCGTCTCCGGCACAAACCGGCCGCCAAACTCGCCGAAGCGCCCTCGGGCGTCGGGCCATTTGTCCGACTGGGATTCCGCAGTCTGCATTTTCACTCGCTATTTCCCACCCCTTCGTTTCTCGCTGGCCCTTGCTCGTTCGATCCCTTCCAGCAGCTTCAACATCCGCTTCCCGGTTGGAGTGAGATCGTAGAAGACTGTGAGTTCGTCATCAGGGTCGGCATGAGGACCTCGAGTCTTGTGAGGGCGTCTTCTTACGAAGTGGAACTTCTTGAAGTGCTCGGTCAACTTGAATAGGGAGTTGGCAGTTATCGGGATGCCACGGATTTCTGGAACTCTGATGTAGACCTTGTTCCTAGGGTTGTCACCGAGCGCCCAGTCGAAGAGCTCGTATTCTATGTCAGCTCGGATCGCCTGACCCCCTTGCAAGTAACGCAAAACGTCCACCATCGTCGCGAAGGACTTGATCGGGCTCTTGCAAAAGAATTCGATGATTCTCTGGTCGGAGACTGTCATGATTCCACCTCTGCCTGTGCAGCTAGGGCGTCGTCAGCTTCCCTAGCGGCGGCGAAGAAATCGCGCAGCTTAGCCGGGCATTCAAGCCACATGTCCACCTTAAGGACTTGCAAGCACATCCTTCGGAAGCCACGCCTCCACATCCGTGAAACGCGCAAAGTCCTTTGCGGTGAAAGTCAAGATATGCTTGATTCCGTGCACATGCATTGCCGCCACTAATCGTGCATCGTATACCTGAATCCCCGACACGGCGTGAGCGACCAGTAGTCTTCGCCATTATCCTGGTGTACGGACAGACTCTCAAGTAGCAGGCGAAGCCGACCCTCAAACAGGCGGGCGCGACGGTCTGTCTCGAGTGCTGACAGTCCGAACCCGTTGCGTTCGGCTGGACGGGTACAAGCGTTCCAGAATTCACCCAGGTTCTGCGATGTGTAACACAGAATGGCTTCCTGGCGTGCTAAAACATCGAGCGCGGATTTCACAACTGTATAGTCGGCTGAACCCAGCGAATCAAAATATTGCTGTCAATGAGGTATGGCGTTCCGGCCATTTAGAGACGGCCCTCATAAAAGCTCTCACGGGTGAATGCCATTGTCGGCAATTTGGGAAGGTTGTCCGAACCCTCTGCGATGGCGTCCAGCATGGCATGAAGTTCTTCAACCGATAGCCTTCCTTGAGACTCACCATGGCTCGCAATCGCATCTCGCAGCAGGTTTTCCGCGTACTCCGCCGGGGCAAGGCCGCGCGCTTGGGCCCCCGCGACAAGTTGTGCCTCGATTTCCGGGTTAAGTTCGATACGGATCGTCATGGCCTAATCACCTCTAAACGGCACATTAATCTCTTTTCTCCGCTGGCGAGTCGAACGTTTCAATGAACCAATCAGACAATGGCCTGATGGCGCGATAACTCGATGAGTCAATTCGTCTCGTCTGCTTCTTGCACGGCCGCGAAAAACGCTCGCAGCTTCGCCGGATCCTTCTTCCCCGGTGAAGATTCTACGCCGCTCGCGACATCAACGGCGTAGGGCCGCACGGTACGGATCGCCTCTCCGACGTTTTCGTGCGTTAGCCCTCCCGCCAGAATGATGCAGCCATACTTCTTTGCTTCCCGCGCCAGGCTCCAGTCGATCACTCTTCCCGTGCCGCCGCGCAGCCTCACGTGAGATGCGTCCAGCAAGAATGCCGTCGCCTTCAAGTCTTTGAGACCCTCGGGTGCAAAGCCGTTCGCAACCGCCACCGTCCAGATCAACGGGTAGCGTCCGAGAGTAGCTCCAGCGGAGTCCGGAGCTCCCGGGTTATGCAACTGCACGACACTCACACCAGCCTCACGCGCAACACTGGTTACGTGATTCAGGTTCGTCTCGTCAGCAAAGACTCCGACGGTTACTCCGAAAGGCGGAAGCCGCCGAATGATCCCAAAGGCGCCCGCTGGCGCGATATAACGGGGTGAAGGCGGATAAAAGTTGAATCCGAGCGCTGCCGCACCCAGATCTACAGCGAGCTTTGCATCCTCAAGCCGCGTGATCCCACAGATCTTGATCCTGGTAGGCATAACTACAATGGTTCGTTGTCAGTCGCCTTGCTTGTACCACCGCTCGGGTTCAACTGATTATTATAACCCAATGCAGAGACGGGCCTTTCAGCCCCGGCAGCGGCGACACAAGCCCTCGCCCCCTTAGACCGCAAGTTCCGTTGATTCTAGGATTGCACGTAACAGGGGAAGCTAAGATAACTTAGCTAAAGGAGCTGATTTGCGCTCTGTAACGGTGCACGAAGCCAAGGCAAATCTTTCGAAGTTGATTGAGAGAGCTCGTCGCGGTGAAGAGGTCATCATCGCGCGCGGCGCGACCCCGGTGTTTCGTCTGGTTCCGGTTGGAGAAGTGCAAGAACGCCGACCGCCAGCTGCGTTGCGCGGAAAGCTCAGAGTAGGTCCGGAATTGGGTCACTTTAAGACGGCATACAGGGCTTCCTTCCAGCGCTTGGTCTCGATCGTCCAGCAGACTTTCGTCTTGGGTCCCTTGGCTAAGAGCTGGGACCAAACAGCGCGATTGCGGGCGTTGGCGGCCACGTTGAGCCTATCGACCACGGTCATGCCCCGCGTCAATTCGCTGCTCGTTTCCACGTCCACGTGGTGCTCGCCCCAAGAAGTAGCGATGGTGGGGTCCAGTGCAATGGACATGGCGACTGGGTCTGGCAGAGAGATGCCGTCTTCACCCGTCTGTTCGAGGTAGGCCTGGCGGGCGTGGCTGTTGCATTCGATGGCAAAACGCGCGCGTTCAGTACCGAAGCTCAGAACGAACTCGATATCGCTGGCGTCGAGCGCCGCCTCGTAGCGGCAGAGGTGCCAGCCAATGAGCTCTATGGGAAGGGTGCTGCCTAAGACGATGCGAGCGGCTTCAGGATCGACCCAAATATTGTATTCGGCGGCGGGAGTAACATTGCCTTCACAGCAAGGGGCGCCTCCCATCACCACACAGCGGCTGACCTTCTGGGCAATTTCGGGCTTCCGCACCAGCGCCAGGGCAACATTCGTGAGCGGTCCCAAGGTCACGAGCACGAGTCCTGGGTTGTCTTCGATGGCCTCGATCATCGCGTCCACGGCGAGCCGGCGCTGCGCAGTTCGTTGCCTCGGCGCGTAGTCGTGGCCGCCTAACCCGTCACGGCCATGGAACCAAGCTGCGTTCTGGTGAGGGCGGAGCATGGGCTTCGCAGCGCCCCGGTAGACGGGCACGTCAGCATCGCAGAGTTCAACGGTGTAGAGAGCGTTTCGTGTGGCCTGGTCCACCTCGACGTTCCCGGCAACCGTCGTGATCGCAACCACACGGACGTCCGGGGCGCGAAGCGCCATGGTGAGAGCTACGGCGTCGTCGGAGGCGGTGTCCGTGTCAATCAGGAAGCAGCGTGACACAGTTCAATCTTCCATCAGTAAGGGACCCTCGCCGGCGTGCGCATCCATTCGTTAAAGGCCTCGACAGCTTCGCGCGAGAGCAGTCGGATTCCCCCTATTCCTCTTTCCTCAGGTAGCCTACTCAGTTCTTGGTAGATAAGGGAGTCGTCAAAGCCGATTCTGGCAGCGTCTGAGCGCGTGTTGCCGTAGTAGTAGCGTGCCAGCCTGGCCCAATAGATCGCCCCCAGGCACATGGGGCAGGGCTCACACGTCGTGTAGAGTTCGCAGCCGGTCAGGTGGAAGGAGCCCAGCGCCTGGCAGGCGGCTCGAATGGCCGAGACTTCGGCGTGAGCGGTGGGGTCGTTGGTGGCGGTCACCAGATTGACGCCTCGCCCAATCAGCGCCCCATCCTTCGCCACGACCGCAGCGAAGGGACCGCCGCGCCCGGTGCGAACGTTTTCAATGGAAAGTGCGATCGCTACTCGCATGAGTTCTTCGTGCATACTTGGCTCCGCAGATTCAGGCTCGCGTCAGTACCGCTTCAATGAGGCCGTGCGGCTCGTCGGTAGGCACGAAGACCTCGTTGGGATTATCCAGACCGAAGGGGGCGAGATCCACCCAAAGACAATGCCGGTTGGGCAGGGATAGCTCAATCCGGGTTACTGCGGGAACGCGCTTGAGCACTGCCTCTCCCATGGCGTACAGCGTGTGTTGGACGCTGCGACTATCGTGGTCCGCGAATACCTCGAGCAATGTCGCGCGAGCCGTGCGCCACAACTTGTCGTAATCGCGAGCACCCGGAGTATACGTCCACTCCGCTTTCACCGCCGAGCCCAACAAGCGATCACGAGACTCTTTCAAGGTAGTGTATGGGTCGTGAAGAAAGCCTTCAAACGCTGACCGAGCTGTTTTGAGCACGATCAAATCGGTGACTCCGGCTCTAAGTGTGACAGCGCACCGATCCTGCTCGACTATTGAGATGCGCCTCTCCTCGCCCCCGCGAACGAAGGCGTGATCGTGCTCCTGCCCATCAACCCGAATCCGTGACCAATCGTTCTGCGAAATGGCGATCCGCACGCATGTGACATGGGCGTTTCGGCAGAGAAAATGCTCAGCCAGGCGCTGGCCGAACTCCTCGATTTCACCTAGTGGCTGCTCTCGCGCCAAGGCGTAAACCGTGTTTTTCATGGTGTCGGTGGGCAGGACCTTGCGATTGTCTCCCTCAAGGTAGGCAGGAGAAAAGTCCCCCGAAAGCTGAACCTCCACGTTCAGGTCCTTGATCTCGTGGCGCGAACCCAGGTGTTCCACCTTTACCAGCCGCACGCCCGATTTCCCGTACCGGTTTTCTGTCAATATGATGGACATTCGATCAGCTCCCCCGATAGATTGTGAAACCGAAGGGACCGAGCAGCAGAGGCAGATGAAAGTGCTGACGCGGGTCCTCAACCCGAAACCGGAGTACGACCTCGGGGAAAAATCCAGACTGAGCCGAGGTGTCAAAGAGCAACTGGTAAAGGCCAGGCTGAAGGACATGATCGTGGGGGAGCAAGTCGCGAACTCGCCCGTCGATATCGGTGCGTCCCCGACCAAGTGGCACCCAGCCACCGGATGGATTCCGATACTCCAGTGTCACAGAAACGCCGGCGGCGGGCCGGCCGGCGGACGAATCGAGGACATGCGTGGTGATAGAGCTCATGCGCTCAGTAGCTTTCTCAACCTCAACCGCGCGATCAGGTGTTGTTCGTGGGCGGCGTTCCGGATTTCGCTTTCCGCATCATTCTCGATGCGGCGCCGCAGGATATCGAGCATCTCGTTCGCTGTTCTGCCGGTGGCACAGACGATGAAAGTGTAGCCGAACTTCTCCCGATATCGAAGGTTAAGTTCCTCGAGTTGGCGTAGTGTCTCGGCGCTAGCCCCCGCGGCACTCGACTGCTCCTCGCGCGACCACGCGCCGCCGCGCTGTCCGATGGCGGGGTGAGCGGAAAAGGCCTCCATCCAATCCTCGCGCGAACAGTGGCTCCAGACGCTATCGGCCGCCTTCTCGAGCGCGAGCAGGCTAGGGTGCGGCCGGCCGGCGGCCATCGCGCCCGCCCAGACGCGTGATCCACAGCAACGGAGAAAATCGGCTAGAGCCTGTTTTTGTGGAGCGGCGTTCAGTGCAGCCAGGTTAGCTTCCAGGCGCCCTTGCTCTGTCATGTGGCCGAACAAGCGCAGCCGGCTCACACCCCCATCAGGGTAGATGTGAAATCGAGCAAAGCGTGCGCCGGGGGTGACAACGAGTTCCTGGCTGAAGGCATGTTGGGTATGCGCTTGAAGTTTGCATTGGCCCAGCACTTCCGTCCAGGATCCCTCCTCGCCGGTCAGGCTAACCTCAAGCGAGCAAGCGTCAGGATAGTTCCCTTTGAAGTGCGATGTATCCACCTCCACACGATCAACGATGCCTTCCACCGCCAGGCGCACAGTAGCCCAGTCGTGACCCGCCCCACGCCGTCGCCGCGTCTCCCAGCCGTCGGCCATGCTGCGCCCTGGACCGGGCATGATAAGATTCTCCGGGTGGCCGTAGTGCCGGTCAGTCGAATCGACAACCCTGGCGCCGCATTCTGCGGCAGCCAGGTCAATCTCCTGTCCATAACGCAGCCAATCCGGGGACGCCTCCCCGTGGACGCGCAGCCGGGCCACTCCACCATCAGGAAAAATGTTGAGCCGCACGTGGGTGAATCGTTGGGGGTGGCTGACTTGGAAGTTGTGTAAGGTGTCTCCGCGCAAAGATGAGCGTGTAATTATCTCGACCCAGTCCGTAAGCTCCTCAGCGCCGGCCTCTGGGCTCGCCGTGCATGCTTCCAGCCACATCTGTTCGGGATAGTTGCCCGTGAAGAATCGAGTGTCCACAACAACCCCATGGATGACTCCGGGGATACCCAACCGCACCAGCACCCAATCGTGTCCTGGAAACCGTCTCCGCCGCGTCTCCCAGCCGTCCATCCACTTGCCACGGTCGGTGTATTGGTCTCGGATGAAGATGGGGTCCCCAGCCTTGATGAGGTTTTCCTTTTCGGCGAAAAACTCGTCGCTCGAGGCAAGCACACGGCCTCCAACGTGTTCTCCGGCGAGATCCGGCAAATCGGTGCATGAGCCGACAGACATTTCTGTCCTGAGACGCGAGCTTAGCATAGCACTTGAAAGGGCGGCGCGGCCAACGGTCAAACAAGCAATTCAGGTCAAGATGATCTCAAATGGCAAATGGCAAAGAGCAGACAACGAATTGTTTCTGTACCGATTTGCTATTACGTTTGAACTTTTGCCATCTGAAATTACTTTATTCTGAATTCTGAATCCAGAATCCGGAATCCAGAATCTCGAATACTGAATCGTGAACCCGAATCCTGAATCCTTGGCATCCGGAATCCCGAATCTCGAATCCAGAATCCTGAGGGGCCAGTCGGGGCAGGGGTCGTCCACACGGGGCGCCGGAGTTTTCGAGCGCAGTATCTGCATCCCCATGCCGATTACAGCA
>DATJKY010000363.1:0-5457 GCA_035490955.1 Terriglobia bacterium
GTCTTCAGTGAGTGGAACTCATCACCGCTGGTGAAAGAGACTACCCGGCGCGGCAAGAAAAAGCAGATGCTCACCCCTTCGACCTTCAGCCTCATCCACGCCACCGACTTCGCCGACCGCATGGAGCACAACATTATTCCACTGCTCAAGGCGGGGGCCGTAGTGCTCTGCGACCGTTACATTTACACCGCGTTCGCCCGTGACGTGGTTCGTGGCATGGACCCCAAGTGGGTGCGCAGCCTTTACAGTTTTGCCGTCAAGCCGACGGTGGCCTTCTACTTCCGGGTACCCCTGGAAGTGGCTATGAGGCGGATCTTAGATGGGCGCGCTGCCCTCAAATACTACGAGGCCGGTTTAGACCTGCAGCTGAGCGAAGATCCCGAGGAGAGCTTCGCGCTCTTCCAGGGCCGCATCCTGGAGGAGTACGAGAGGATGATTCCGGAGTTTGAAATCACTGCCGTCGACGCAACCCTGCCCATCGAAGTGCAGCAGGCGCAAATGCGGCAGATCGTGAAGGCCAAACTGGCGCAGGCCAAACGACTGAGGATCGCACCGTGAGAGAAACCTATGGGGTGGTCTTGCCAGGTATAAACCTGGAGGGCCTGACCGGCAAGCTGATCGTGATTGAAGGCACCGATGGCGTGGGCCGGACAACGCAGATGGACATGCTCAAGCCCTGGCTGGAACAGCAGGGCCGCGCCGTCCTGGACACCGGCATCACCCGCTCGGAGCTGGCGGGTAGGGGCATCAAGCAGGCCAAGGAAGGACACATTCTCGGCGGCATCACCCTTACCTTGTTCTATGCCACGGACTTTGCCGACCGCCTTGAACACCAGATCATTCCTGCTTTGCGCGCCGGTTTTGTAGTGCTAACCGACCGCTACATCTACTCGCTGATGGTGCGGGCGATGATTCGCGATCTTGATCGTGACTGGATCCGCAGCGTGTACAGCTTTGCCCTCAAGCCGGACGCCGTCTTTTATCTGCGGATTGGCGTCGAGGACCTGATTCCGCGGGTGGTCTTCTCGCGAGGATTCGACTATTGGGAGTCGGGCATGGACCTGCATCCCGGCGAGGACATGTACGACGGGTTCATCAAATATCAGACGGCCTTGCTGAAGCAGTTTGATGCCCTAGCGGAGCAGTACGGTTTTGAGGTGATTGACGCCTCGCCCGACGTGCGCAAGGTGTTTCAAAAGTTGAGGTCGGGCATCGCTCGGGTTTTGAGCGGAGAACCCGGCGAGCCTTTGTTTTCCATCCCTCGTCCTAAGCTGGTTACCGACGCATCAGAAGCCACCGCGTCGCCCGATGCAGGTAAAGTCGTGGCTGTCGTGGACAAGGAAAGAAGTCCCGCTCACGCCGGCATGGGGAAGACGGCGGCCGGGGACGAAATCAAGTGAGTGGCCCAGCCCTTTGTGTACTCGTACTGGGCTGAATGTTGCGTTACCTGCAAGTACTTCTCTTCGAACTTCTTCTTCACCCCTCGGTTGCGCTGGATGAGTTGGAGAGTGCCTGAGGCCATCTCCAGGTTGTCCCGCAGGAACTTGGGCTGAGCGACCATGTCGGTCAGCGCTCTCTCCATCACTTCCAGGTCGTGCCAGTCGCCCAGGTGCTGCTGCAAGCCGCGCAGCCATGAGGAAGACTCGCGACTGCCCGGCACGTCAAACTCCTCTAGGACCTCGACCAGGTAGCGAAGCCGCTTGGCGGCGATGCGCACAGCATGAAGCGCGGAAACCTGCGGGTGGCGATGGGAGTCAGCAACCTTCTCCACAAAGTCTTTCCAGGCACTTTCCATGCAACCACCGACCCGCTCGTAGAATTGCGCGGGGGCCAGGGCCTGCGATTCGGGGAGCAGTTGAGCGGAGTCGCTGTGCTCGGGTGTGACGCCGTTGACCACCAAGTGTGTCTTGAGAGCTACGTACAGGGCGGCCACATTCGTCTTGCCCAGCTTGCGGATAGCCGTGGCGAAGCTCTCGGATCGGCGCCTGCGCAGATACTCCCTGGCCGTCTCCCACACCTCGCGCCGCGAATTTCGTTTGCTCGATACCGACTTCTCAACACTTTGAAGGAGCACGTCGCAATTGCGGACCTCCCCCAGCGCCCTGCGGCAGCGCTGGATGCGGCGCCGCAGGCGGCGCACTTCGCGTGAGGCGGGCGGCGGATAAATCAGGTCCAAGAACTGCTGCAGCCGACGGCTCGCCACCCGCATGTCATGAATGGCCTCGGGGTCTTCGCCGCGGAGAACCTTAGGTTCCAGCGACATAAACCGGTCAAGTTGCTGCAGCGCCAGCCCCTGGAGTTTAACCCATTGTGGAGAAACCGTCGTCTCGGGTCTTTCCACTGCCACAAGCTTTGCCGCCACACCGCCCACGCCATTCGGTGTCGGGAGATCGCTTCTCTCTTTCGCCACATGCATGGTTTATGCCTCGCTCCTTTGGGAAGACTTCGACGACCCAGCGACAATCTCGACACGAAGGGCGCAACACATGATGGGATTAGATCTCAAGACCCCCCAAAGGTCTCGCAAACATAGTGTAGCGCCGAAAGCGGATGGGTTGCAAGCGGTAAACATCCTCCAATCCTGCAAGTTCAACGTGTTGGGATGGACAAAACCCGTGCTGACATGAATGCTCAGGCTCCCAGCGGCCGACGAGGAGCTGGAAAACGGCGCTGAAGCTGGTAGGGCTATTCCATTTCGCGTTGACCGGCGGCGCGGAAAAAGCAAAGGTCAATCTATCCGATGAGTTACTATACTATCCGGGAAGATACACTGAGAGGCATTACAGTTCTTTTTGTTGTGAACCATGTCTGAATCCACTAGAGGGAAAACAAAGGAAACAATCGGAATCCGGTGCCTAGACTGGGGTTGGCAGGCAACTTGCTAACGGGGTAGTGGAGCACACTGTAGACAAATCTCAAGGAGGATTGGAGGAAATCATGAGCAGCCCACAACTGGCACCCTTAGCCGGAGGTCAAGTCACACCACCCGAACCCTCAACCAACAATCGAGTCGTAAGGTCGTTCGCACTGCGCGCCCAGACCGCGGCGCGCGACGCGCTAATTCCTGCGCCGCCGCAGATTGACAACGGAGACGAAGCTCGTTATTCCGACAAGAGCGGGACCTACACGAAAGCTGTTCGACAAGCGGCCATCGGCCTTGTAGATCCTGTGGCTTATGAAACGTTCAAAAAGGCCCTGAATAGCGGCGAGCCCGCGGATTTCGAAGCGATTATCCTCGGCGGAACGCGCACACTGAATGATCCGCAGGGCGGTCTGGCGTTCGATCTGGATTGCGTGGATAGCAGCCAATTCGCAGCGCCACCGGCGCCAGCTCTGGCGAGTGAGGACTACGCTACGGAGTTGGTGGAGCTGTACTGGGCTTCTCTGCTCCGCGATGTTGCGTTTACTGACTACCCCGCGAATCCGGTGGCCATTGAGGCGGCAAAAGAACTGTCAGGATTGACAAGTTACAAAGGACCGAGAGACGCCAGCCACAAAGTTACACCGCAGTTGTTATTCCGAGGCGGTTTGGCCGATGGCAGCTTCCCCGGCGAGACGATCGGACCCTATATCTCACAGTTCCTCATCAAAAGCACGGCCATGGGTTCTTTGCCGATCGATCAGAAATACATGACGTTGAAAAGGGACGTCGATTACATGACGGACCCCACCACCTTTCAGCAGGTCCAGAACGGCATCTCCACGGGATTGAAAGTGCATAAAGAAGCACCGCTGTACCTGCATGATGGACGCGGGCTGGCCGCTTGGACCCACGTCGACGTGTTGTACCAGGGGTACTTCACTGCGTATCTGGTGCTGAACACCCTTAACGGCGGCGACCCTGGGCCTTTGAACCCCGGCAATCCCTACAACCACTCCAAGACGCAAAACGGGTTCAACACCATGGGTCAGCCGGACTTCGCCGCGACGCTGACCGCCGTAGCCAACGAGGCGCTCAACGCGGTGTGGTACCAGAAGTGGTACGTGCACCTTCGCCATCGTCCGGAGTCCGGCGGCGCGCTCGTGCACTTAATCAAAACCGGCAAGGGCAACACCATCCAGGGCCATCCTGGAGATACCGTCCTGAACTCACAGGCGGTACAAAGCAGCTTCACGAAGAACAAGAGCTACTTTCTGTCCCAGGCCTTTCCTGAAGGGTCGCCGACGCACCCGGCGTATCCCACTGGACATGGTACTGTGGCGGGCGCCTGCATCACTGTCCTAAAGTTCTTCTTCGACGGCGATTTCGTGATTCCTGACCCGCAGGTGCCGTCCGGCGATGGGACGAAGCTAAACGGCTACACGGAAAGTGATGCGGGGCAGATGACCGTCAACGGCGAACTCCATAAGCTGGCGCACAATATCAGCTTCGGTCACGGCATCCATGCCGGCATTCACTGGCGCAGCGATACCGACACATCTATCCAGTTGGGTGAGGCGCTTGCGTTGAGTGTGCTGCAGGACCGGGCGCACACCTACAACGAGAAGTTTACGGTAAAGCTCAAGAAGGTGGACGGCAGCATCGCTACCATCACCAACCAGTGAACAGTTTGTTCCGTGTATCGCGGAAGGGCGGGTGGAAAAGGCCCGCCCTTCGTCTGCTTAGGTTGGCAGCTGCCGCCTGAAGGTCGGCGATCCCGTCAGGGGTACGGCCCGCCGTACCCTCGGGCATTTGTGCGATAGCCCAAAGGGTGGGGCATGCTCTGCCCCCTCCCCAATCGCCAAGGGACCCGTGTTTCACTTCCTTTCCTTGCTCGGTTGTCCGAAACCGGGCGGTCCACCGATCACAGGGCCAGCCTTCGCAGCCGTAAGGCGTTACTAATGACGGACACCGAACTGAAAGTCATGGCGGCGCTGGCGATCATGGGGCTAAGCAGGATCCCCAGCACCGGATACAGAGCCCCCGCCGCTAGAGGAATTCCCAGCGCATTGTAGATGAAAGCGAAGAAGAGGTTTTGGCGAATGTTACGCATCGTGCGCTTGCTCAGGTGTCTCGCCCGCGCGATGCCGCGCAAGTCGCCCTTCACTAAAGTCACCCCGGCGCTTTCCATCGCCACGTCCGTGCCCGTCCCCATAGCGATCCCAATCTGGGCCTGGGCTAATGCGGGGGCGTCATTGATGCCATCCCCGGCCATCGCCACCACGTGTCCTTCTCTCTGGAGCTGCCTGACGATCTCACCCTTCTGCTGGGGCAGCACCTCGGCCCGGACATCGTCGATACCTAACTGGCGAGCCACGGCTTGGGCCGTGCCGCGGCTGTCGCCCGTGACCATCACGGTCCGCATTCCGTCATCGTGGAGCATCCGCATCGCCTCCCGGCTGGATGCCTTGATCGGGTCAGAAACCGCAAGCAGGCCGGCCCCGCTGCCGTCTACGGCAACGAAGATGATCGTATGGCCGTCGCCACGCAGAGCTTCTGCACGGTCTGAAAGCGCGCCGTGGTCGATGGCGAGATCC
>DATJKY010000364.1:0-2915 GCA_035490955.1 Terriglobia bacterium
CACGCACTGGGCGTTCGTCACCCCGATACGCCCTGCCCTCCCCGAGGTCAAGCACAAGGCCTGGGTTCGCAATCCCATTGATAACTTTGTACTTGCAAAGCTGGAGCCAATGGGGCTGTTACCGTCGCCCGAAGCGGACAAGGAGACCCTGATCCGGCGCGCTAGCCTTGACCTCGTTGGCCTGCCGCCTACCATCGCGGACGTAGACGCCTTTCTCGCGGATAAAAGTGGCAACGCCTACGAAAAGCTTGTGGACCGGCTGCTCGCGTCCCCTCATTACGGCGAGCGCTGGGCGCGACCGTGGCTGGATCTCGCGCGCTATGCCGACACTAATGGCTACGAGAAAGACATGCGCCGGGTCGCCTGGAAGTATCGCGACTGGGTGATCGACGCCCTCAACAAGAACATGTCCTTCCGCGAGTTCACCATCGAGCAGATCGCCGGCGACATGCTGCCAAACCCAACGACGGACCAGCTTATCGCCACTGGCTTCCACCGCAACACCCTGCTCAACCAGGAGGGCGGGATCGATCAGGAAGAGCAGCGCTGGTACACGCTGGTGGATCGGGCGAATACCACAGCCTCGGTCTGGTTGGGCATCACGCTGGGCTGCGCGCAATGTCACGACCACAAGTTCGATCCCTTTACTAACAGAGATTACTACCAGTTTCTCGCCTTCTTCGATAATGCCCAATACAAGACCCAGAACTTGGGTCAGGGCGAAGGGTGGATCCTCGAGCCGGAGATCGAGTTGCCCACGCCCGAGCAGGAGAAGAAGAGCAAGGAACTGAAGGCCGAGATCGAGCGGCTCCAGACGGTGCTGGACACCTCCACGCCGGAGCTTGAAGCCGCCGAAGCCAAGTGGGAGGAGGAGATGAAGCAGGTGGGGGCGGAATGGACTACCCTCCGCCCCAGCCATTATGTTTCGGCAGGCGGCGCGACGCTCACCTTGGAGGATAACCTCTCGATCCTCGCCGGCGGCAAGAATCCTGAGGCGGACACCTACACCGTGCAAGCAGCGACCGACAGCACCGGGATCACCGGCGTGCGTCTTGAGGTCCTCAACGACCCAAGCCTTCCCCACAACGGACCGGGACGCGACCCGGAGGGCAACTTCTTCCTAAGCAGCTTCACGGTGGAGGCTGCCCCGGCGGACAATCCCCAAGCTCTCCAGAAGGTGGTGTTCACGGAGGCTGTCGCCGACGAGTCTCAAAGCGGCTATAGCGTCAAGAACTTGGTGAATACCGAGCCGGGTCCCAAGGGTTGGGCCATCGAAGCAGCGCCTGCGGCGACGCCCTTGACTCGCCAAGCCGTCCTGATTCCCGCGAAGCCGTTCGGCTTTGCGCCAGGGACTTTGTTGACCATCCGCCTGAAACACGAGATGCGTCACGCCTCGCGTAATATCGGGCGATTCCGGCTCTCTGTGACTTCGATCTCCGACCCCGCGAGCATCGCCCGCCTGCCTGCGCGAGTGGCTCCCATTCTAGAGATTCCGCCGGCGCAGCGCACCGCAGAGCAGCAGCGGCAACTTGGGGCCGCTTACCGCGCCATTTCACCACTGCTTCAACCCACGCGCGACCGGTTAGCCGAGGCCAAGAAATCTCTGCAGAATCTTGGCATTTTGACCTCGTTGATCGCGCGCGAGCGCAACGCCGAGGTGCCCTCCACGTACATGCACATTCGGGGCAGCTACCTCGCTGTAGGCGACAAGGTCTACGCCGCAGTTCCGGCCGTCCTTAGTCGGCCGCCCAAGAGCAAGACCCCAAGCCGGCTGGCGCTGGCGCAGTGGCTGGTCGATGACGACAATCCCCTGACGGCGCGCGTGCAGGTGAATCGCTTCTGGGAGACGATCTTTGGCCACGGCATCGTGGAGACGAGCGAAGACTTCGGCTCCCAGGGCGAGCGTCCAACCCACCCCGAACTGCTGGACTGGCTGGCGACGGAGTTCATGCGCCAAGGCTGGGATGTTAAAAAGATGATCCGGCTGATGGTCACCTCTGCCACTTATCGGCAATCGTCACGCGTGACGCCAGAGTTGCTGGAAAGGGATCCGTACAATAGGTTGCTGGCACGAGGTCCTCGCTTTCGGGTGGAGGCGGAAATGGTGCGCGACATCATGCTCGAGTCGAGCGGCCTGTTGAGTCCTAAGATTGGGGGACCGAGCGTCTTCCCCTACCAGCCAGAGGGCGTCTGGGACTTGGTCTACAACGATGACAAGTGGGTGATGAGTGAAACCGACGATCGCTACCGCCGAGGGATCTACACTTTTGTGCGTCGCAGCGCACCCTATCCCAGCCTCATCACGTTCGACGCTCCCAGCCGGGAGTTCTGTACGGTGAGAAGGGTGCGTACTAACACACCGCTGCAGGCTTTGACCACGCTCAACGATCCGGTGTTCTTTGAGGCGGCGCAGGCGTTGGCCAGGAAGATCATGAGCGACGCGCGTTCTGATCCGCCTGCGGGCGTGGTCTACGCCTTTCGACGCTGCCTTACACGGCGTCCGAAACCGGAGGAGGTGACCCGATTGCTCGCGTTCTACAATCTGCAACTGGACCGGTTCCGGAAGGACAGCAAAGCAGCAGGTGAGGTTGTAAAAGGTTCGAAGTGTCCGGCTTGGCGAGCGCCGGAATTAGCCGCTTGGACCATGGTTTCGAACGTTCTGCTGAACCTGGATGAAACGATCACCAAGGAGTGATACAGAAAGCGCGGCACGCCCCCGCACCTGGCTACCGGTAGGGCAAGGCCCGGCTGGCGCCTGCCCCGATAAAATCGGGAGGCCTGCGGCTCTCAGTATTGGAATTGTGGCGACCTATGACATTTGAAGAGATGGAGAAATCTCTGAAAGCGCTGGTCGCCCAAATCAGGCATATTGAGGACGCGCAAATCGTACAAGGCGTCCTCGAGCGCCGGAGCGA
>DATJKY010000365.1:0-12561 GCA_035490955.1 Terriglobia bacterium
TATTTTACTACGCCTTTAGTCTTGGGTAGCATATCTTTGATCATGATTGATGGCCATAAACAGGTATCTCCTGGATACAGAGATCCTCCGCGCCTCCGACCTGTCTACCCGTATACCGCATACCGTCTACGGCCTTTTCGCACTCTTGCCGACGGCCATGAGGAAGATAGCGCTCATTCCTGTGGCGTGAGGCGAAAAGAATCCAGTAACGTCGTCGTCGAAGAATGTCAGGCCGGTAGCACCCAGCCGCTGCGCGTAAGCTGCGAGGTACACTTTGCCGCCCAGAATTCCGGCTTCGAGCTGTACAGCGCGATAGCCCCGGTTGCCGAAGCGCTCAAGAATCGCCTGCAGGTCCGCCAAGTAGAAAATGGCTACACTCGCGTCGCCCGGCAACTCCTGCTCCAAGCCGAGGTACGAAGCCTCGTTACGGAAGTCGCCTCCCTTCAAGCATTCCAGCATGCGCTTCCGGCGATGGAAGACATAAGCGCCGGGCTTCAGGCCCTCAACGGCGTTAACGATCAGGTAGAGCTCGTTGAGTTGCTCACCGAACGGTTGCAGGAAGTCCGCCGGAATGCCGCGGGTGGAGCGGTCGAGTAAAGTGGAAAGCTGGGCCAAGCTGATAGGCTCTCGCGCGAACTGGCGGGTCGAGCCGCGCCGCTGTACAACCTGTTCGATGGTGTCGGCCGGCAATTCGTCGTTGTTGCAGGCTGACAGGGGTACACACTGTGCTGCCCTGGGGATCGGCCAGGGGCGGTCTGTCAGGGCGGTCAGCCCGCGCCACAATGCCACTTCCTCCTCGCCGCCCAGCGACGACTCCTGGTGCATCTCCTGCATCGCCGGATACTCCACCTCTATCCGTGACAAGGGAACCGTCTCCCATGCGAGAGGTGCGATTTTCTGGTGGTACTCCGGAGGGCTGGCTGCCACCTGCCCCACGGGTACGAGGCTAAAAGCGACTTCGCGGCCCGGGTCGACATCAACCAGTCGGTTCACTGCCGAGTCCACGAAGCCGCAGACCACGCGCGTCGGCAGCCGTAGGGCAGAGCACATCGCCAGAGTGTTGGCCAGCATGGTGCCGTTGTCCCAACCGAAATGACGGTAGGTGCGTGCCTGGTATTTCCACGCGTTGCGCCAGTAGGTGCAAGTGCAGACGATGGTGGCGGGCGCGTGTGCCACCGCGGGTTCGCCGGCGGTAGCACGCACAAGCACTTCCCGATAGTCTCCCGAGCGCAGCCTGCGCAGAGCGAAGTCTGCTGGCCCGAAGTGGTATACACCCGGCTCAAGGTCTGGCAAGTCGCCGCACACCACGTAGAGTTCCACCTCATAGAGTGCGCCGGTGCAGGAGGCGGCGCGAAAGAAGATCTCTTCCCCGGGGTAAGTCTTCTTCTTCGTGATCCCGGCAGAGAAATAGAGAATCTGCGCCAGTGCCTTCAGGTCTGGCACCGCAGCTTCTCCCGCAGGGACCACAAACGTTTGGGAAATGGCCGAGAGGGCGGCCATGCCACTGGGCGGCGCTGCGCCTGTCCGATCGAGAGGCAAGGGCATCGCCGGGAGCGTGCGGTAAATTTTGAAGGGTAGGGGCCGATTCCCCCAGTCCAGATAATGCGTGCTGGAGCGGACACTCCAATAGGAATGCTTGGTAGACTCGTGATAAGTACAGGCCGCCTCAAGATTGCGATTTGCCATGGATAGAAGTTTACCGTCACACCTCAGCCGGAACCATCACGCGCAAGGCGTTCGAGACCGCCTCGATGGTGGCGGGTAGTTCTTGGATGAACTCGCCGTCGGCAAAAAGCTCCAGGCGGGAGGCCGAGCTGAGAGTGACTTTGGGCGTCTGGAAATAACTGATGCGGGGATGGCGAAGGTGCTCACCGCGGTAGGCAGCTGGAACCCAGCGCAACAATTCTAGCTTGCTCATGGCAGGCACGATGCAAACGTCGAGCAGGCCGTCGTCCAGCTGCGCACGAGGCGCCATGGTCACACCACCGCCATAAGAACGGTTATTCCCGATGGTGACAAAGATGACGTCGCCGGTGAAGTCCTTCACATCGGAGCGTATTTCCAGAGGGTGCGGTTGGTAAAACTTGAGACAGCGCAGAATAGCCCACGCGTAGCGCGGGGACCCGCCCACCCAACGCACCTGCTCGTTGGCGAAGCGGGTGACAATCGAGTCGAATCCCACCCCACCAATGCAGTGGTAAAGGGTAGACCCCACGCGTGCCAAGTCGATGGCCTTTGGCGTGCCCCGCAAAAGTACACTGGCGGCATGCCGCGGCTCAGTGGGTATACCGAGCCCTTTAGCAAAATCGTTCCCGCTGCCAAGGGAGAGAATCCCCAGCGGAGTCTGGCTTCCCGCCAGTCCGTTGAGCACGTAATGATGCGTGCCATCCCCCCCTGCGGACACAACCACATCTGGCTTCTCCGCCTGTGCTTGCCGTGCCAGTTCGACCAGATGCTGGCCACTGTGGCTTTGCCGAATTGTGGACTCAACCCCGGCGCCCTGCAGCACGGTAAGCGCCTGCGCGAGCCGGCGGCGTCCTTTCTGACGCCCAGCAGCGGGATTAAGGAGTATCGTCAGTCTCACAACGGGAGTTGTGCTTCCCTAGTAGGAGCTTTGCCTTCTGCCTGCTCAGTAGCGACCACGGTTCGACTTCGCTCACGGTTCGACGTTGCCGTTCGACAAGCTCACGGCCCTAAGCGGAGTCAAAGGGATGAGCGTCGCTGAGCGAAGCCGAAGGGATCGCCCCGAGCCTATCGAGGAGCAGGGTGGCCCCCTTCGTAAGGCTGCTCAACTCGTTGTAGAGGGTTTCAGTGTCACAGTAAACGGGCTCTTCAGGGTAAAGTCTAGCTTGGTTTCAGAAGGGATTTTCACCTGCTGGCCCTTGGTGGCGGCGGTGGCGACGCCTCCACCGGCGGCACCGACTCCGGCGCCAATCGCCGCGCCCTTGCCGCCGCCGGCGATGGCTCCGATGAGTGCGCCCAAGCCGCTCGCGCCGCCCACGGTCGCCGCCGTGCGCTTACCGCGCGACGCACCCTGCTGCTCATAGTAGCCACTCGTCAGGTTATATGTGGTTCCATTGGCCGTGAGGGAAACAAGCTCGAGCTGCAGCTCTGAGCGCCCCTGAACATGACCCGCGCTCGAGACCTGGTTTAGCCGTACGCGCGCGTCGGCACCCCGTTGTATCAGCACCCTGTCCCCGACTACCACCGGAGCCTCAAGGCTGGCGGCGAACTCCTCGCCAGCTCGGTTCACTGACGAGTCGATACTGTCAATCATCCGCACCGTGATAACAGTCCCGGAGGGGACCTCAACGGTAACAGGCGGCGGGGGCGGTGGAGGCGTCGCAGGCGTCGGTTGAGCCACCGCCTGCACTGGGGCCGGCTGGACTGGGGCTGCAGGAGTTGCCTGGGCGGGCGCGAACGACGCGGCTACCGGGCTGGAAGGTTGGTCAGCCTCGCTGGAAGCTTCTTCTCTTCGAACATGCTTCTGTTTCCTGGGCTTCTCCGGCGGCGGATTGGAAGCCGCGGTCTCCGCCGGCTGCGAAGTCTGCGTTGCAGGGGGCGCTGATACAGCAAGTTGATTGATCACCTGCACTATTCCAGCAACCTGCCTCGTCAAACCCTCAACCGCCAGCTTCTCCGTGTCCGAAGCGACTGTCCCCGTCAACGTTACCACGCCTCTTACGCAATCAACGCGAATGTCACGCGTCTTCAACGTCGGGTCTTCGAATAGTCTCGACTGAATGCCACTCTTGATGACTATGTCGTCCGGTGCTTTGTTTGCCGAGCTGCAGGCGCCGAGGAGCAGCGCGATAGCCATAGGCACTGCCAAAGCACTCCGTCTTCGTACCTCCATAAAAGCCCTCCGTCCCTATAAAATGGCTTCTCTCCGTTCGATTCACGCTTTATCGCTAAGGATGCCCCCCCTCCCCACCTGTCATTCCGGGCCAAGCCAGGAATCTGCTTCTTCCTTTGCCATTAGACCGCAAAAGCAGATTCCTCGTCGGTCGCCACGGCGACCTCCTCGGAATGGCAGAATGGGCTAGGCACCCCTTTTCATCGGCCTGCTAAGTTTTCAGCCCTTCGTAGTCTTCTATCCTGTCCACATCGCGTACTACATGATCGGTCTCCATTTCCACCACGAGCACTTTGTCCGGATTGCGTTTGATGACACGCTTACACCCCGCTTCACCCACAACGTCGAGGATCGCCTCCTTGTAGGATGCGTCCAGTATTACGGGATTGCCTCTTTGCCCGCGGAAGAAAGGAACAACTATGCTCTTGTTGTGCTCCCTGGCCTCAGCAAAGGCCCGGGTCAGCCGGTTCACGTCTTCGGGTTCGAGGAGAGGTTGATCAGCCAGGTAAATCATAATGGCCCTGGCACCAGAAGAAACGGCTCCCAGTCCAACACGGATGGAGGTGCTCATGCCCTGGCCATAGTTGGGGTTCTCAACAATGGTCACCTGCCTGCCCTGCAGCTCCGCCTTCACCTTATCGGCCTCATGTCCGATGACAACAACGACCTCATCAACCTCAGACTCCAAGAGGGTATCCACTGCCTGGGCAATCAGAGGTTTGCCCTTAAAAGCGAGTAGAAGCTTGTTGCGGCCCATCCGGGTGGACATACCTGCGGCAGGCACAATCGCTGCGATCATCGCAGATGCCTTTCCAGCTCCAGCAAGCTTTGCAAGTTGTGCGCTGGTGCAAAAACGTCAATGTGCGGTCGCGCGGCGCTCATGCCGCGGGTGATGGGTTCGTAATGGTCAAGACCGAGGAGCGGGTTCAACCAGATGAGCTTGCGCACCCGTTGTTTGATCCTCGCGAGTTCCGTCGCTAGGACTTCAGGCTCTCCGGTGTCCCAGCCATCGCTCAGGACGATCAAGAACGTGCCACGGGAGAGCAACTTTCTTGCATAGGAACGATTAAAGCTCTGAAGTGAAACTCCGATTCTAGTGCCACCAGACCAGCCGGCCGTCGTCTGCGACAGGGCCGCTAAAGCGTCCGACAACCGCCTGGCCCTCAACACCTTGGTAATCTCGACGAGGTCTGTGCTGAATACGAAGGCTTCTAATGCCCTCGAGTGCTTTTCCAGCGCGTAGACGAACTTCAACAGAAATAAGCTATACAGATTCATCGAACCGCTAATGTCCAGGAGAATCACAAGTTTGGCTGGCTGAAGCTTGCGTCCCTTGTAGCTCAGTTCGATAGGGTCGCCACCATGGCAGATACTCCGCCTTGTGGTCCTGCGCAAATCGACCCTGCCCCTGGACTTCATAGTCCTGAGCCTTCTCGAGACCCTGCAGCACATCTCGTGCAGGAGACGCTGTGAAATCCGCTCGAAGTCATCCCAGTCGGCTTGTGACACCCGGGAGAGATCGATTCTTTTTAGCCGCTCGGCGGCGCTCGCGCCCGACGTAACGTTGCCTTGCCTCTCGGGTTCCGATTCTGCGCCCTCGCCAGCGAGCATACCGAGACCCCTCTTCCCGTCGTGGGCGTTCATTGGCAATCGGCTGCCGCCCGAACTCTTGGAATGTGTCACTGAATCCGGTTCGATACCCCAGAACCTGTCGAATAGATCATCAAACAGGTCCCACTCCTCTTTCGACGAGCACAGGACCGCTCTCAGCGCGAACTTAAGCGTTTCGATACCGCTTATTTGCGCAATGCTCAGAGCCTGCAGGCAGTTGATGGTTTCCCTGGTGCCTGAGCTCACTCCGTTTTCCCGGGCGAAGCGGCAGAACTCGACAACGGCTCGGGCGATCCCGTTTTCAGGTTGTCGAAGCACGACTCAGCTTCCTTCTAGTCATCCTTGTCAAAAGTTCGTTCTGAGTGGAAATTGCATCGACCTTTGGCGTAGAGGCCGGCTTCCGCCGGGCATCTTGTTGCAAAGAAGGTGCGGGCCTAAAGGCCGACGCTACGAAAAGCGCCCGGGGAATGGGTTTCCACACGGTCGCTGAAGCCGCGCCCTGATACAGCGCCCAAGTAAACGCACTTTCGTAACGCAACACTAGAGTATAATCCTCGCGATGGTTAAGAGACGACTGCTAATTTTAGTGTTTCCGGCGATTTGTGCAGCAGCGCTTGCCGATCAGGACCTTAACGAAGAGCTGCTCGATGCCGTCCGTAAGGGGGATGCGCCCGGCGTCGAAGCGCTGATCGTCAAAGGCGCTAGTGTCAACGCCTCCTGGCGCTACGGCGAAACGCCGCTATTTTTCGCCTGCGATCGAGGCTTCACCCCCGTGGTGAAGGTCTTGCTCGAACACGGTGCCGAGGTGAACGTGGAAGACAGCTTCTATGGGATGACGCCAGTGACCCGCGCCGCCGACAAGGATCGCGTCGACATCGTCAAGATGCTGCTCGCCCGCGGCGCCAACGCCGACAGTGTGCTCATCATGGGCGCAGAGGAGGGCAAGCCGGCTCTAGTCAAGGCAGCCCTCGATGCCGGCACGGTGAAGAAGGAAAGCCTCTCGTGGGCGCTCGCAGCCGCCATCCGCGAAAAGCACCCCGACGTGGCCGAGTTACTCAAGGCCGGGGGCGCGACGGCCCTGCCGGCGGCGAATTTTCTAGTGGACGCCGAAACCCTTTCGCGCTACGCGGGACGCTATCAGGGCGGGCGCGGGGGCACTGAGATGGAGATCAGCTTCGAGGTGAAGGATGGAAAACTGGTCGGAGACTTTGGAGGCCCACTCACATTCGGTGCGGTTGACAAAACACGCTTCCGTAGCATCGAATTCGACGGTATTGAGGTTCACTTCAAAGTGGAAGATGGCAAGGTGACTGGCTTTACGCTGCTGAGAGGCGGCAGTACTAGGGAGTTCACGAGGATGGTGGCGAAATGAACCGCCGACTCTTCCCTGCCCTGGTGCTCACGGCCGCGACCGCTGCCGCCCAAAACTGGCCCACCTTCCGCGGCCCGCAGGCCTCGGGCGTCGCCGACGGCTCCAATCCGCCAGTCTCCTGGGACGCCGGTAAGGCGCAAAACGTCGTCTGGAAAACAGAGATTCCAGGCCTCGCACATTCGAGCCCCATCGTCTTCGGTGATCGCGTTTTCGTCACAACCGCGGTCAGTAGTGACCCCAACGCAGAGTTCCGTCACGGCCTTTTCGGCGACGTCGAGCCATCTAACGATCTTTCCCGGCACACCTGGAAGGTCTACTGCCTGGATCGGAAGACAGGCAAGATCCTGTGGGAGCAAACGGCCCACGAAGGTATTCCGAAAACCAAGCGCCATCCGAAATCGAGCCAGGCCTCTTCCACGCCGGCCACGGACGGCCAGCACGTCGTCGCGTTCTTTGGCTCGGAAGGTCTCTACACTTACACGGTTGATGGGAGGTTGCTTTGGAAGCAGGATCTCGGCGTCCTCAACGCCGGCTGGTTCTATGATCCCGATTATGAATGGGGTATAGGAAGTTCGCCCATCATCTTCAAGGACATGGTGATCGTGCAGTGCGATATCCAGAAGAATTCGTTCCTTGCGGCTTACAACATAAACGACGGCAAGCTGATTTGGAAAACTCCGCGCCCGGAGATTCCCTCCTGGGGCACCCCCACCATTTACCCGGGGACGCGAGCGGAGCTCGTCACCAACGGCACCAAGGCCATCCGCGGCTACGACCCGATGACCGGCAAGGAGCTGTGGCAGATCAGCGACCATAATTCGGAGGTTACCTGCACTACGCCGATCGTCGCCGGCGGTTTCATCATCGTTGCCAACGGTTACCCGCCCATCCAGCCGATCTACGCCATCAAGCCGGGCTCAAGCGGCGACATTACGCCGAAGGAGGGTCAGGAGTCGAACGAATGGATCGCTTGGAGCAAGAAGCGCGGCGGCCCCTACCAGCCCACCGCCATCGGCTACGGCGACCTCCTGTATATTTGTTCGAACAACGGCATCCTGACTGCTTACAAGCTGCAGACGGGCGAGCGCGTCTACCAGCAGCGCCTCTCGACGAGCGGTAGCGCGCACACCGCTTCGCCTGTGGCCGCCGATGGCAAGTTGTACTTCGCCGACGAGGATGGCGATGTGTTCGTGGTCAAAGCGGGCCCGGCATTCGCACTGCTTGCCACAAATCCGGTGGGCGAGGTGCTGATGGCCACACCCGCCATCTCGAATGGCATGATCTTCATCCGTGGCCAACACCACGTTTTTGCGATGGGCACTAATTCCACAAACTGAGGTACGTGATCCTCTTTTCGTTGCTTATGCAAAGGATGCGGGTGCGCGGCTATGCCGCCGGCTGGTTCGAAAATAGCCCGAGACCCCCCTCACCCGGCTCTCCCGCGACTGCGGGATCGCCACCTCTCCCCCAAAGGGGGCGAGGGCTGCCCCTCGAGAGGCTCGGACGCTGGGGGAGCGGAAGCGTCGTCTGGTTATTTTCATGCCGGGCAGCGGACGTGGTTCATAAATAGGACTGTGGGCGGAGCTGTTAAGGCAGGCGCGGTCATGTCGAATACCTTGAGACTTCTCGCGAGAGCACTCCTTGCCTCTAGTTTACTGGTGGTAGCGCCGGCGTATGCGCAATCGCTAAATGGCTCGATCGGCGGTGAGGTCACCGATCAGGCAAAAAAACCGCTCTCCGGTGTCTCGGTGGTTCTTGTGCATGAGGAAACAAACCAGAAGCGAACGGCCGTCACCGGCGCGCAGGGCGAGTTCCTGGTGGTCTCGCTCGCGCCGGGCACGTACCGCCTGGAAGCGAGCGCTGCTGGATATCGCAGCTCCTCGCGAGTGGTTGTGTTGCTGGTGGATCAGGAAGTCGACATCGTCGTTCCAATGCTGCCGGCGAAGTCAGTTGAGCACGTGGAGGTTACCACTGAAGCCGGTCTACTGTCGACCGAGTCCGCTACGCTCAGCACGGTAATTCAGAATAGCGAGATCCTCAACCTCCCGCTGGATGGCCGCAACTCCTACCAGTTGGCGCTGCTCGCGCCTGGCGCGGTACCCGCCGCGCCGGGTTCGGCCGGATCAGACCGGGGAACCTTCACCTTTAACATGAACGGCGCTCGTGAAGACGCAAACAATTACCTGCTGGATGGCGTGATCGACGAGGATCCGAAGCTGAACGGAATCGCGATTGCACCCCCCGTGGACGCGGTGCGGGAATACGAGGTGCTGAGTAACGCCTATGACGCTTCCTTCGGCCGCAATGTCGGCGCGCAGGTGAACGTGGTGTTGCAGTCAGGCACGAACAAGTTTCACGGTACGGTGTACGAGTTCTTACGCAACGCCGCGCTAGATGCCACGAACTACTTCGTGCCCGCGGATGAAGCGGCGCCCCAGGACGTTCGCAATCAGTTCGGAGGGTCACTCGGCGGCCCGATCCGTAAGGATCGGACCTTCTTCTTTGTAGATTATGAAGGCCTTCGGCTCCGGGAGGGGATAACACAGACCACAAACGTCCCCACAGCGCTCGAACGCGTGGGCAATTTCTCCCAGAGCAGCCTGGTCCCGATCGATGTTATCACCGGACAACCTTTTCCCAATTCTGTGATCCCCCCTACGCAAATAAGTCCGGTGGCGCTTGCGATCGCGGCTCTATATCCATTGCCCAATCTCGCTACGGCCGGACAAAATTATGTAAGCTCGCCCACGCACAAGAATCGCGGCGATCAGTTTGACGGGCGCCTGGACCATAGTCTGAGCAAGTCCTCCGAGTTGTCATTCCACTACTGCTTCAGCGACAACGACCTTTTCGAACCTTTCGGCGACACAACGTCCTCGGCGTTTGTTCCGGGATATGGCAATGGAGTTCCTGGACGGGCGCAGAATGTGATGCTGAGTGAGACGCACATTTTCTCGCCGAGGTTCCTGAACGAAGTGCGGCTGGGGTTTGATCGCGTCAGCCTTCAAGTGAATCAACAGAACCAACACCATAACCTCAACCAGGCGGTGGGCCTGCCGACGCCTTGGATGAACCCTCGCGACACGGGGCTGACCCAGATCGTGGTCTCCGGTTTCTCCACTCTGGGGGACGAGATCAACAACCCGCAACAAAACACCTCCAACATTTATGAGCTGACTGACAATGCGAGCTGGAACCGCGGCCCTCACCTGGTCAAGTTCGGTGCCGACCTCCGACGGCTGCAGCAGAACGCTTTCGCTGATGTCGAATCCCGCGGCCTCATCGAATTTTCAGGTTTTACCGGGAACGCGCTGGCGGAGATGCTGCAGGACGCGGTAAGCTTTACCGAGCTCGCGCGACTTGACAATCCGCAGCACCTGCGCTCCCAAAGCTACAATTTCTACGCCCAGGACACCTGGCGCGCGCGCCCGACCTTGACGCTAACGCTAGGGCTTCGCTACGAGTACAACACACCCGCCGTCGACCCGCACAATCGCGCTAGCATCTACGACCCGTACACGCAATCGATCGTGGCGGTCGGGACGAACGGCGTTCCTCGGGCCGGTTACTACCCCGACTGGAACAACTTTGGTCCGCGTGTGGGAGTCGCCTGGACACCCGACCGCGCGCGGAAGTGGGTGGTCCACAGTGGGTACGGTATCTATTACGATCAATCGGCGCTGGCGCCAAGCCAGGGGCTGTATTTCAGCCCGCCGTACTTCAACCAGCAGATTTTCGTTCCCTCTCCCCAGTTTCCCATTTTTCTCGAGGACCCCTTCCCGTCAAACTACCCGGGCTTCATTCCGACTTCGGCATTCACTTTCCAGCGTAACCTGCGGACGCCTTACATGCAGCAATGGAACTTCAGCGTGGAGCGGGAGCTAACGAGCTCAAGCGTCGCCGAACTGGCTTACGTGGGAACGAAGGGCACGAAGCTGATCACCAATCGGGACACTAACCAGGCGAACCCCAGCCCGCAGCCAATCAACCTTCGGCCCGTCCCCCAGTTCGCCGATATCGACGCCTACGAATCGCGGGGCAATTCGAGCTACAATGCCCTGCAGGCCAGTTTCACCCAGCGACTGCACAGGGGCCTTTCGGCGTTCGCGAGTTATACCTGGGCGAAATCCATCGACGACGCCTCGAGCTTTTTCTCCAGCTCAGGCGATCCGAATTTCCCGCAGAACAGCAATAACCCGGGGGCGGAGCGTGGTCTGTCGAACTTCAATATCTCGCAGCGCTTTACGGCGGCGTATAGCTACGACCTGCCCTTACCGGCCAAGAACGTCCTTCTGCGCGGCTGGCAGACCAATGGCCTGTGGACGTTCCAGACGGGCTTTCCCTTCACGGTCACCCTACTGCCTGGCGTCGACAACAGCAACACCGGCATACCCAGCATCGAATTTGGCGTGGTGGACCGCCCGAACTTGGTAGGCAATCCGCATCTTTCGAATCCGGGCCCGGATGCCTGGTTCAAGACCACCGCCTTCGCGATTTCGCCCTACGGTACCTTCGGGAACGCGGGGCGCAATATTCTTACCGGTCCTGGCTATTCGTCCGTAGATGTTTCCGTAATCAAGAACACGTTAATTCGGGAAGGGCTGACGCTTCAGTTGCGGGCAGAGTTCTTCAATCTGCTGAATAGCCCTAACTTCTTCCTTCCGGAGAGTTTCTTGGGCTCCCCCGCTTTCGGCCGCGTGCCTGCGGCGGGCACTCCGAGGAGGCTTCAGTTCGGCCTGAAGCTACTCTTCTAAGCTAAACGCGACGACATAAATATTGCGCATCGGTGGTCGTCCGTGTATCAGGGCAGGCATGCCTTCAGCCTGCCTTCAGCCATGCTGTTAGTGGACGGTTAACTGCCGCGGCTTTAGAGGCTGCGGAAAGACTCGGTCTCGACGGTTTTCGTAGGGGCGGGCTTTAGTCCGGCATCTTAGATTCAACGACATGCCCGCCTAAAGGCAGCCTCTACGAGACCGGCAAGTGCCTTTTCCGCAGCCTGTTTAACCGCTGATCAGGAGTATAAAGCGTCTGTGTGAAAACCGGCGGCTGTACCGTATCAGGGCACGACTTCAGTTGTGCCCTGGAGTTTATACATTTAGAACGGCCAAAGCCGCAGGCTTTGTATCAGGGCACCGCTTTAAGCCGTGCCCTGGAGTTTCTACATTTCGGCTCGAAGGGTTGGGGAGTTCGAGCCCCAAAGGGGCGCCCTATCCCAGCCCAGGCCGGCGGCCTGGGTGCACAAGCCAATCCCGCAAAGCGGGGACAGAAGCCCTGAAGGGGCGTTCGTGAGGTAGGCATGCCTCAATCCCTCTCTAAGCTCTACGTCCATCTCATCTGTAGTACCCCGCGCTGGGAACCGCTGCTGAGGCCATCGGTTCGCGGCTCTCGGCACGCCTACTGGGCGACAGGGCTCAAGAACCAGGACGGTCCGGCGCTTAAGATTGGCGGCACCAGCGACCACGCTCATCGGCTTTTCCGTCTGTCCAAGAATCTAGCGTTGGCGGACGTGGTGGAGAAGGTGAAGACCAGTTCCTCGAAGGGGCTCAAAACCCAAGCCTGAACGCTAGGGTCGTTCTATTGACAGAACGGCTATGGCGGCTTTTCCGTGAGCCCGGCGGAGGTGGATGCGGTGGCCGCGTATATGGAAGGGCAGGAAGAACAACATAGGGTGGTGAGTTTCCAGGACGAATATCGGAGGTTTCTGAAGGAATAGGAGGTGGAG